>NZ_JBLVXX010000001.1:0-209715 GCF_048283985.1 Enterobacter cloacae complex sp. 6730903
GACAGCCGAAGCAATTATCGGCAATGCTCTGGCTATTGCTGATGTTGTTGTGCGGCAGACTGCGCAGCAGGGCGCAAACTCTGCGACATTCGAACAGCTTCGGGAGGTGATTGCCACTGAGACGGAGGCGCGAGTTACTGATGTTACCCGTCTTGAGGCAAAAAATGCGCAGAATGAAGCCGGTATTACTGATGTTCGCCAGGCATTAGCGACGGAAACTGAAGCGCGCGCTTCTGCGGTAAGCCAATTGACTGCTGCCACGCAGGTCGCCTCTGATAAAGCTGATTCAGCTGCTGCTGTAGGTGCTCAGAATACAGCATCAATCACTGATCTTAGCCAGGTTGTCACAGACCTCGATTCCTCAATGGCATCACGTCTGGAAGAACTGGGTGCACAAACTGATAAGGCCAGCGGCGGTATTCAGAACAATGCTATAGCGCTGATCACCAGCACGCTCGCGCAGGTTAACCAGCGTAACCTTCTGAGCGTGCAATATGGCGATAACAAAGCCGGTATTGAGCGGGTCGATAATGTAATGGCCGATGCCAGCAAAGCTGTTGCTGAGTCGTTGCGCACCCTTGACTCCAGTGCCGGTGGAAACACCGCGAATGTCACTGATCTGTCAAAGACGCTTGCTGACTTCACACAGGCTTCGGCAACTCAGATCAATTCGCTGAAGGTCACCGTTAATGGCCAGCAGGCCGCTATTGTCCAGAATGCTCAGGTATCAGCGGACATCAACAATAACCTGAATGCGATGTACAGCATTAAGGTGGCTATTGATGCCAACGGTCGTCAGTATGCTGCAGGCATGGGTATTGGTGTTCAGAACACTCCATCCGGCATGCAGTCGCAGGTGTTGTTCCTGGCAGACCGATTTGCCGTCATGAACCAGGCAGGAGGTAATGTTACGCTGCCGTTCGTTATCCAGAATGAACAAGTCATTATCAGGGACACGGTCATCGGCGACGGGACCATCAGTAATGCCAAAATCGGCAACTATATCCAGTCCAATAACTACGTCGCAGGTTCGGTAGGTTGGAAACTTGATAAAGGGGGCACGCTGGAAATGAATGGTGCCACATCAGGGCAGGGCAGATTAACGCTGAATAATACCCGCATGGATGTTTATGATCAGAATGGAACGCTTCGCGTAAGAATAGGACAATTATGATGATTAAATTTTTGGCTATTACAACCTGTTTTATCCTGACTGGATGCGCTTATAAAGAATCAACGGTTGATGCTGACTGCACAGCAGTTTATACGCTGAAAACATTTGTGGTCGGAGGTGATTATCCTGTGAAGATTAATGCGGTCAGGCATGACAGATTTGGGCGAGTTTATTATCGTGCAGCACCAGGGCAATCGTATGTGAATTTTTATGGTCGCTGGCAGCCAGCGACTTCATTTATGCATGGAGACTGCCCACGATGAGCTATGGATACCAAATATTTGATGATACTGGAGTGGATATAACTGGCCTAATTACTCCCATATTTTTCCTTGACAAGTTGACATCGCCATCAGGGACCAAAACATACCCTGCCCCACCGGCAGGTAAAACGCTTAAGGCATTAGTGATAAATTCCATGCTCTGGAATGGTTCGGCAGGTAATTCGTCAGTTAGCGTCAGCGGAAATACTGTGACGTGGAGCGGTCTTGCAGGGAATTCTACATTTTTTGCCATGGTTTACTGGGGGTAGTGATGTCATATGGTATGCAGATTTTGCGGCCGGACGGAAATTTATGGCTAAGTCCTGAGGTAACACCGATGAATCTTATTGATAAAGGTGTCATGGCTGGAATTAATGGCGAGGTATTTCAGACGCGCATCCCATCAGGAATACCGGCTATCTTCTTTGTAAGAATGCAGAATGAATTGTACGCATCATTCAGCCAGATTGACCAAAACGGATACAACTCACTCAGGATTGATGTTAATGCAGGTGTGGGGAGTATCCATATTTATGCTTTTGCTGCGATGGTGGTTGCTTCTCCAGCATTTGGGATCGCGATGTATGACGCTTCAGGTAAAATGATTTATCACGGAAATATGAGGCCACTTGAGTGCTATCAGGTTGCAAGTCAGGGAACAAACACCCGTATTGATGTTGGATATCTTGCCGCCGTGTGTCCTGTGCAGATGTCAGTATATTCAGTTGTTAACTCATCGGTTGGTGGATGGAATATATTCGTATCTTCATCATCAGCAAGTGGAAGCATTGTTTCCACGCCAAGCCGACAAGTTGCAAACACATCTGGTCCGGCGGGTTTCATATGGAGCAATTCAATGTTGGTCATTAATGCATCAAAATATGATTAAGGATTCATAATGTCTGCAGGAACTATCACCCTGACAAACGGGTCCGCTGTTGTTGGCGGTTCCTGAACCTCATTCGCAACCGAACTCGCCGCAGGTGACTTTATTGTCTCTACTGTTGGCGGTGTACCGTATACATTGCCCGTAAAATCGGTAGAGAGTAATGCGCAACTTACGCTGGCGTTATTGAGAAGCAGCAACCCGTATGCACCGGAACAGCCCTGGTCGGCGGACAGGAAAGCAGCGTCAAGATCTACGGAGTCCGTAAACAAAACAATCAGACACAGTACCGCGCCGGTTATCCCTTTAACTGGACCTGGGTCAGCGCCAACACGTTCACCAGCACTACCTGCCAATAACTCATTCAATTTTGAACAAACCCCGCTCCGGCGGGGTTTTTTATTGCCTGGAGAAAACATGATTTATACCACTGGCACTATCGCCATCAGCGGAAACACCCTTACAGGTACCGGCACAAACTTCACTGCTGCTGGTTCTCTTATTCGTAACGGCTGTACCGTTATTGCAATGACCAGCCCTGTGCAGGTATTTCAGATTACCACCATCGGCAGCGCAACAAGTCTCACCGTAACGCCAGCAGCTAACCCAACTGTTCCCGCCGGAACCCGATTTGCCATTCTTCTGAGTGACAGTCTGAGCGTGGATGGTCTGGCGCAGGATATCGCTGAAACCTTCACGATGTACCAGCGCTACATGAGTGGGTTCGCTGATGTAATGAACGGGACATCTGATGTCACCATCACTATCAACGGCACTGCCGTTACCGTGCCGGGTCAGAAGTCACTGGCCAAGAAAGGCGCTAACAGTGACATTACCAGTCTTGGCGGATTTACAACTGCGCTAAGTATTTCGCAGGGTGGTACAGGTTCGACAAGCGCATCAGGCGCTCGAACAAACCTTGGTTTGGGAGACAGCGCAATCAAGAACACTGGTGAGGGTGATAATAATGTGCTGGTGTCTGGGGCGTTTGGCTTGGGTTCTAAAAATTTACCAGTAATCAACGACATCTGGGACAAAAGCCATGGAACCCGCTTTTGCAATGTTAATCCCGCGACCTCTGGCGGTCCTGGAATGTATGGTTCTGGCATCCGGTTATCAGACCGTAATATTGGGAGTGGAAGCACTCCGGTAGCGCAACAATCATTTGCTGCGCTGATTCTTAGCGGGAAAATTATTCAGTTCATGAGTATGGCGGATGGTAATGATTCTGGCTGGATGCAGATTTACCACACTGGAAATACGACCCGTGCATCTGACGGTACGTTAAAAGCCGCTTCTCCGATTGTACAGTTGTTCAGTGATGGTTCGTGTCAGCTTAACGATGAATCTGAAGGATGCACTGTAACCCGCCAGGCTATCGGTGAGTATCTGATTGAAGGGTGTATGGGGCTGAATGCTGACGCTACATGGGGTGGGATTGATGGCGGCTTTGAAATACCCACTGATCGAAATAAGCAGCCTTTAATCTGGCTGGACTATAAGGTTAAGGCTGACGGTTCTATCTTGGTGAAAACCTACCACCGCACACATCCTTCGGCACCTGCTTATGCCAGAAATGAACGTGACGGGATCAATGACGGAGAGCCTATTGATATCCCGTCAGATCAGTTCGTCAGCGTTCGAGTAGAAATGCCTGCTAACAGCATCTGGAATCAAAAACAGCTGGCTGCTAAAAAAGCTCTCGATGACGCTCATGAATTAGAAGCCAACAAATAGAGTGGCTCTTGATAGGGCTGCCGCCCATCGCATGAAAAACGGGCGGCAACTGGTTGCTCTGTATTCATGCCCGAGTAAAATTTACAGGCCAACCTGGCGAACGGTCGGGGACTCAGAAACCAGCCACATATCGGACTCTTCAAACATTTCCTCCAGCATGCGGTTCAGTTTTTCCCGATCACTTTTGCTGGCATCGCTATTTAAACCGTTCGCCTGCATTGGCTTCACCTTCACTTCGGCATCGGGGAAAATCTGGTGCACCCGCTTCTTCAACTCGGCCAGTATGATCTCTCTGGCCCCTTTGAGCCCCTCAACATTACGCTTGTCATAAACTAGTTCAACGAACATAACCATCCCTCTCGCTTACTTGATCTCTGCAAATAAAAATACTACTGTATGCATATACAGTCAATGTGTCATGAGGGCTATACTTATGCCTCGTAAATCAGATATTCATGCAGCTTTTTTAGCCTCTATAGAACAGAATCAAAAGGGTTACCTTTGTCTCAATACAAATAAATTCATCAATAAGTTGCGCGAGAAGAGCTGGCATTTCAGCCAGGCGGATGCAAATACATGGATCGAGCGATACCAGCCGGACTTCGCCGATAAGACGACAAACGGCAGCGAGAACCGGTACTGGATCCTGCGTAACATGGGGAGGGTTTTCTAATGGGCTTTCCTTCGCCGGCTACGGATTACGTTGAACAGCGTATATCGCTTGACGAGCGCATCATCACCAGGCCAGCGGCTACGTACTTTATGCGGGCCGGTGCAACGCATTACCGAGAAGGTATCCTCAATGGTGCTTTGCTGGTTGTCGACGCGTCAATGTCTCCATGTGATGGTTCATTGCTGGTTTGCACAGATAGCGGTGAGTTTAGGATTAAGCGGTATCGCACACACCCGCGGCCACACCTGGAAAACCTTGAGAACGGTAAACGGGAGAGTTTGCCAGATAAGGATGAGGTATCCGACACTTCGCGTCCGGTATTTGGGGTGATCACGTATATCATCAACGACGCGCGGTCTGGTGAGTTTGATGATTGTCCGGTGATGTAACATCGTATGTTAATGAAGAGATCGTATGCTGACGATTTCGGCGCTACAGTGTAATATGCAGGCCAGTCGTTGATGGGGTAGTTACTGTGGGATGTCCACCGCTGTGTCCATCAAGAACCAATTATCTGCATAGCGAGTTAAAAAATTCATATTTATGAAGAACATAAGAAACTTCTCCATTATTGCTCACATTGACCACGGTAAGTCGACGCTGTCTGACCGTATTATCCAGATTTGCGGTGGCCTGTCTGATCGTGAAATGGCAGCCCAGGTTCTGGACTCCATGGACCTGGAACGCGAACGCGGTATTACCATCAAAGCGCAGAGCGTGACGCTCGACTATAAAGCTTCCGATGGTGAAACCTATCAGCTGAACTTTATCGACACCCCAGGGCACGTTGACTTCTCTTATGAAGTGTCACGCTCGCTGGCGGCCTGCGAAGGTGCGCTGCTGGTGGTGGATGCCGGGCAGGGCGTAGAGGCCCAGACGCTGGCAAACTGCTACACCGCCATGGAAATGGATCTTGAAGTGGTGCCGGTTCTGAATAAAATCGACCTGCCAGCCGCCGATCCTGAGCGCGTAGCGGAAGAGATTGAAGACATCGTCGGTATTGATGCGACCGATGCAGTGCGCTGCTCGGCGAAAACTGGCGTCGGCGTTCCGGATGTACTGGAACGTCTGGTGCGTGATATTCCGCCGCCGGAAGGCGACCCGGATGCGCCGCTACAGGCGCTGATCATCGACTCCTGGTTTGATAACTACCTCGGCGTTGTCTCGCTGGTGCGTATTAAAAATGGCACCATGCGTAAAGGCGACAAAATCAAGGTCATGAGCACCGGCCAGGTCTACAACGCTGACCGTCTGGGCATCTTCACGCCAAAACAGGTTGACCGTACCGAACTGAAATGCGGCGAAGTGGGTTGGCTGGTCTGTGCAATTAAAGACATCCTCGGCGCGCCAGTAGGCGATACCCTGACCGGCGCACGTAACCCGGCAGATAAAGCGCTGCCAGGCTTCAAAAAGGTGAAACCACAGGTTTATGCGGGTCTGTTCCCGGTCAGCTCCGACGATTACGAGAACTTCCGCGATGCGCTCGGAAAGCTGAGCCTCAACGATGCCTCCCTGTTCTACGAGCCAGAAAGCTCAACGGCGCTGGGCTTCGGCTTCCGCTGTGGCTTCCTCGGTCTGCTGCACATGGAGATCATTCAGGAACGTCTGGAGCGTGAATACGATCTGGATCTGATCACCACCGCCCCGACGGTTGTCTACGAAGTAGAAACCACGTCGAAAGAGGTGATCTACGTTGACAGCCCGTCCAAGCTCCCGCCGCTGAACAATATTCAGGAACTGCGCGAGCCTATCGCAGAGTGTCACATGCTGCTGCCGCAGGAGTTCCTCGGTAACGTGATCACCCTGTGTATTGAGAAGCGTGGCGTGCAGACCAACATGGTTTACCACGGTAACCAGGTGGCGCTGACCTATGAAATTCCGATGGCGGAAGTGGTGCTCGACTTCTTCGACCGTCTGAAGTCTACCTCCCGTGGCTATGCGTCGCTGGACTACAACTTCAAACGCTTCCAGGCCTCGAACATGGTTCGTGTGGACGTGCTGATCAACGGTGAGCGTGTGGATGCGCTGGCGCTGATCACCCACAACGATAACGCACCGTACCGTGGTCGTGAGCTGGTTGAGAAGATGAAAGATCTGATCCCGCGTCAGCAGTTTGACATTGCGATTCAGGCGGCCATTGGCAACCACATCATTGCCCGTTCAACCGTGAAACAGCTGCGTAAAAACGTTCTGGCTAAGTGTTACGGCGGCGACGTCAGCCGTAAGAAAAAGCTGTTGCAGAAGCAGAAAGAAGGTAAGAAGCGTATGAAGCAGGTCGGTAACGTTGAGCTGCCGCAGGAAGCATTCCTTGCCATCCTTCATGTTGGTAAAGACGGTAACGGTAAATAACCTTAAGGAGTTGGCATGGCGAACATGTTTGCCCTGATCCTGGTCATCGCTACCCTGGTGACAGGTCTGTTGTGGTGCCTGGATAAGTTTATCTTCGCCCCAAAACGCCGTGAACGTCAGGCTGCCGCGCAGGCAGCCACGGGCGATGCGCTGGACGCGAAAACCCTGAAAAAAGTCGGCCCAAAACCGGGCTGGCTGGAGACAGGGGCATCGGTATTCCCGGTGCTGGCGATTGTGCTGGTGGTGCGTTCATTTATCTATGAACCGTTCCAGATCCCGTCAGGATCGATGATGCCAACGCTGCTGATCGGTGATTTCATTCTGGTTGAGAAGTTTGCTTATGGCATCAAAGATCCGATCTACCAGAAAACGCTGATCGAAACGGGTCATCCGAAACGTGGCGACATCGTGGTGTTTAAATATCCGGAAGATCCGCGGCTGGATTATATTAAACGCGCGGTAGGTCTGCCGGGCGATAAAGTGACCTACGATCCGGTGGCGAAAGAGGTGACCATTCAGCCAGGCTGTAGCTCTGGCACCGCATGTGAAAATGCGCTGCCAGTCACTTACTCCAACGTTGAGCCAGCTGATTTTGTGCAGACCTTCGCCCGCCGTAACGGCGGTGAAGCGACCAGCGGATTCTTCCAGGTGCCAAAAGGTGAAACCAAAGAGAATGGCATTCGTCTGGTTGAACGCAAAGAGACGCTGGGCGATGTCACTCACCGCATTCTGACCGTGCCCATCGCACAGGATCAGCTGGCAATGTACTACCAGCAGCCAGGCCAACAGCTGGCGACCTGGATTGTGCCGCCGGGACACTACTTCATGATGGGTGACAACCGCGATAACTCTGCGGACAGCCGTTACTGGGGCTTTGTGCCGGAAGCGAATCTGGTCGGTAAAGCAACAGCTATCTGGATGAGTTTTGAGAAGCAGGAAGGCGAGTGGCCGACCGGCGTTCGCCTCAATCGTATTGGCGGAATTCATTAATTTTCGTCAAAAATAACACGTAGCGGCTTTTATTCGCCGCTACGTGAATTATTTCAGCGATAAATCTCTTTGAACTAACGACATCCCCTGTCGTTGTGTATAGAATATTCCCCCGAAGTTTAAGGTTGGCCCTGCAAGGGTGCCACGGCACACGAAACCGCGTTGGTTTTCTCAGGTCGGTTTCGTGTGCTGCATTTTTGACGCATTCATTTATTGGTATCGCATGAACCCCATCGTAATTAATCGGCTTCAACGGAAGCTGGGCTACACTTTTCATCATCAGGAGTTGTTGCAACAGGCATTAACCCATCGCAGTGCCAGCAGCAAACATAATGAGCGTCTCGAGTTTTTAGGCGACTCTATTTTAAGTTTCGTGATTGCAAATGCGCTTTATCATCGTTTTCCGCGTGTGGACGAAGGTGATATGAGCCGCATGCGCGCCACGCTGGTGCGCGGCAATACCCTCGCTGAAATCGCACGCGAGTTTGAGCTGGGTGAATGTCTGCGTCTGGGGCCAGGTGAGCTGAAAAGTGGTGGTTTCCGTCGTGAATCCATCCTTGCCGATACGGTCGAGGCATTGATCGGTGGCGTGTTCCTGGACAGCGATATCCAGACCGTAGAAAAGCTGATCCTGAACTGGTATCAGACCCGCCTGGACGAAATCAGCCCGGGCGATAAACAAAAAGATCCTAAAACGCGTCTGCAAGAATATTTGCAGGGTCGTCATCTGCCGCTGCCATCCTATCTGGTGGTGCAGGTGCGTGGCGAAGCCCACGATCAGGAATTTACCATCCATTGCCAGGTCAGTGGCCTGAGTGAACCGGTGGTCGGCACGGGTTCAAGCCGTCGTAAGGCTGAACAGGCTGCCGCCGAACAGGCGTTAAAAATGCTGGAGCTGGAATGAGCATCGACAAAACTTATTGCGGATTTATTGCCATCGTCGGACGTCCGAACGTTGGCAAATCCACCCTGCTGAATAATCTGCTTGGGCAGAAGATTTCCATCACCTCGCGTAAGGCGCAGACCACGCGTCACCGCATCGTCGGTATCCATACTGAAGGCGCGTATCAGGCGATCTACGTCGATACCCCGGGCCTGCACATGGAAGAGAAGCGCGCCATCAACCGTCTGATGAACAAGGCGGCGAGCAGCTCCATTGGCGACGTAGAGCTGGTGATTTTCGTTGTGGAAGGCACCCGCTGGACGCCGGACGACGAAATGGTCCTGAACAAGCTGCGCGACGGCAAAACGCCGGTGATCCTCGCGGTCAATAAAGTGGACAACGTGCAGGAAAAAGCCGATCTGCTGCCGCACCTGCAATGGCTGGGCAGCCAGATGAACTTCCTGGACATCGTCCCGCTGTCTGCGGAAACGGGTCTGAACGTTGATACCATCGCGGGCATCGTGCGCAAGCATCTGCCGGAAGCGACTCATCACTTCCCGGAAGACTACATCACCGATCGCTCTCAGCGTTTTATGGCGTCTGAAATCATCCGTGAGAAGCTGATGCGTTTTCTGGGCGCCGAGCTGCCGTACTCTGTGACGGTGGAGATCGAGCGTTTCCAGAGCAACGAGCGCGGCGGTTACGATATCAACGGTCTGATCCTCGTTGAGCGAGAAGGGCAGAAGAAGATGGTGATCGGCAATAAAGGCGCCAAGATCAAAACTATCGGAATCGAAGCCCGTAAAGACATGCAGGACATGTTTGAAGCACCGGTTCACCTGGAACTGTGGGTGAAAGTGAAATCTGGCTGGGCCGATGATGAGCGTGCGCTGCGCAGCCTCGGTTACGGCGAAGATCAGTAACTCAAGACGACGAGCATATGGATGGATGGCAGCGCGCCTTTGTCCTGCATAGTCGTCCCTGGAGCGAAACCAGCCTGATGCTGGACGTCTTCACGGAAGAGTCCGGTCGCGTGCGCCTTGTTGCCAAAGGCGCACGTTCCAGACGTTCTAATCTGAAAGGTGCCTTGCAGCCTTTCACCCCGCTGCTGGTCCGCTTTGGCGGGCGAGGGGAAGTCAAAACCCTGCGCAGTGCTGAAGCCGTCTCCCTGGCGCTTCCTCTTTCTGGTATCACGCTCTACAGCGGTTTGTATGTTAACGAACTCATCTCACGGGTTCTTGAACATGAGACCCGCTTCTCTGAACTTTTCTTTGATTACCTGCACTGTATTCAGGCACTTGCTGGCGCAACCGGCACCCCTGAGCCTGTGCTGCGTCGTTTCGAACTGGCGCTGCTCGGGCACCTTGGTTACGGCGTCGATTTTCTACACTGTGCGGGAAGCGGAGACGAGGTAGAAGACACCATGACCTATCGCTATCGTGAGGAAAAGGGCTTTATTGCCAGTGTCGTCGTCGATAACAGCACCTTTACCGGGCGCCAGCTCCGGGCGCTTTATGAACGCGAGTTCCCGGACGCCGACACCCTGCGTGCGGCAAAACGCTTTACCCGAATTGCGCTCAAGCCGTATCTTGGGGGCAAACCTTTAAAGAGCCGCGAATTATTCAGGCAGTTTATGCCGAAAAGCTAATGTTTTACCCCTCACCCCAGCCCTCTCCCGGAGGGAGAGGGAGAAGGTAAATGAACAAAAATACCGAGGATTGTCATGGCTGAATTACTGTTAGGCGTCAACATCGATCACATCGCCACGTTACGTAATGCACGCGGTACCGCGTATCCCGATCCGGTTCAGGCGGCGTTTATCGCCGAGCAGGCTGGCGCCGACGGCATTACCGTTCACCTGCGTGAAGATCGTCGCCACATCACCGACCGCGACGTACGTATCCTGCGTCAGACGCTGGACACCCGCATGAACCTGGAGATGGCGGTCACCGAAGAGATGCTGACCATTGCCTGCGACACCAAACCGCATTTTTGCTGCCTGGTGCCGGAAAAGCGTCAGGAAGTGACCACCGAAGGCGGTCTGGATGTGGCCGGGCAGCTCGACAAAATGCGCGATGCCTGCAAACGCCTGGCGGATGCCGGTATCCTGGTTTCTCTGTTTATCGACGCCGATTTCACCCAGATTAAAGCCGCTGCCGACGTGGGTGCGCCGTATATTGAAATTCACACCGGCTGCTATGCCGATGCCGAAAACGACGCAGCGCAGGCGAAAGAGCTGGAGCGAATCGCCAGAGCGGCAACCTACGCCGCGAGCCTGGGACTGAAGGTTAACGCCGGACACGGCCTGACCTATCACAACGTAAAAGCCATCGCTGCCCTGCCGGAAATGCACGAGCTGAACATCGGTCACGCCATTATTGGTCGTGCGGTGATGAGCGGTCTGAAAGAAGCGGTTTCCGAGATGAAGCGCCTGATGCTGGAAGCGCGTCAGTAATGGCTATTCTGGGCTTAGGCACCGACATCGTTGAAATAGCCCGCATTGAAGCGGTGATCGCCCGGAGCGGCGATCGCCTCGCAAGACGCGTGCTGAGCGATAACGAATGGGCTATCTGGGAGGCGCATCAACAGCCGGTGCGCTTTCTGGCAAAGCGTTTCGCGGTAAAAGAGGCGGCGGCGAAAGCGTTCGGCACGGGCATTCGTAACGGCCTGGCGTTTAACCAGTTTGAAGTGTTTAACGATGAGCTGGGTAAGCCACGTCTGCGTTTATGGGGCGAGGCGCTTAAGCTGGCGGAAAAGCTCGGCGTGGCGCACATGCACGTAACGCTAGCCGATGAACGCCACTACGCCTGTGCGACGGTGATTATCGAAAGTTAAATTTTGTCCGCATGGTGCATCAGGACAAACTTATCCCACAGCTGTTCTTCGTTCTCGACGTGTGCCGGATCTTTTAAGATCGTATTGGGAATGGGGCACACCTTCTGGCAGGTCGGCGTCTCATAGTGGCCGATGCATTCGGTGCAGCGGTCGCTGTTAATCTCATAAATGCTGTCGCCCATCGAAATCGCCTCGTTCGGGCATTCGGGTTCGCACATATCGCAGTTGATGCATTTTTTGGTGATTAACAGCGCCATCAGGAAATTCTCAGAAACATCACAAACAGGGCGGGCATTATACGCTCATTCGTTGTTCAGACCAGTTTTTTTACCAGCTCTTCGCTGTGACGAATACGCTCTGGCGCACGCTCCAGATCCTGCTGAACCAGCGCCATAAACAGCAGGTCCGTCAGCATCATCTGCGCACTCGTCGACGAAATCGCCGCGCTGCGAGTGGCCTGTTCCTCGGCAATGGTATACAGACAGCGGGAGGCCCGCTGCTGGAGCGCATTCGGACTAAAACCGGTAATCGCCAGAATTTTTCCGCCTACGCGCAGGGCTTCGTCGGTAGCCATATTAATTTCACGGCGCTCGCCGGAATAGGAGATGGCCAGCAGTAAATCGTCAGGATCCATGGCCTGCACGGTCGCCAGCAGCGCGTGCATATCCTGTTCAACGATGGCGTTATAGCCGATTTTTGTCAGCTTCCAGCCAAAGTTACGCGCAACCAGTCCGGAGGCGCCGATTCCGGTCAGCACAATACGCCGCGCGTCGCGAAGCATGGCTACGCTTTCCAGCAGCTTCTCTTCCGTGTTCACATCCAGCGTGGCATGCATTGCCGCCACGTTCTCCTTGATCAGCTTTTCGCCGACCAGACGCATCGGATCGTCGCCGCGGATCTGGTTATGCACCGGCATTGACTGCGGATTAGGGTTGCTTACCAGTGCTTCACTGATCGCCAGTTTTAGCGCCGGAAAGCCCTTATAGCCTATCTTCTGGGCAAATTTCACCACGCTCGACTGGCTCACCCCGGCTTCGCCTGCCAGCTGCTGGGAGCTGAGGTGTCGCGCGCGATCGGGCTGGGAAAGTAAATAATCCGCCAGCTTTTTGTCACTCTGGGCAAACCCTGCGTAGCGCTGGCGAATACGAATTAAACAGTTCATACGGTCTCCTGGCGAAAATGTGATTACCCGCGCAAATACGAATTTTGCTCGCCTGAATGAATTTTATATTCCATTATAGTGCGTTTATTATGAATTAAAAATTCCAGAGGTAAATAACATGAATCTAGGCTCTCTTGTTTCTGAAACGCGTAACCCGCAAACCATGGATCTTGATGCACTGTCCACGCTGGAGCTGGTAAACCGCTTTAATCAACAGGATACCCTCGTCGCGCTGGCAGTCAAAGAGACATTGCCCGAGGTGGCGAAAGCCGTAGACGCCGCTGCCGACGCTCTGAAAGCAGGAGGACGCATTATTTACATGGGGGCGGGTACCAGTGGGCGCCTCGGTGTGCTGGATGCCTCAGAATGTCCGCCGACCTTTGGCGTTCCGCACGGTCTGGTCGTTGGCCTGATTGCCGGTGGCCCCGGCGCGCTGCTGAAAGCGGTGGAAGGGGCAGAAGACAATAAACAGCTTGGGGAAGACGATCTCAGGGCGCTGAACCTGACCGCGCAGGATCTGGTCGTCGGGCTGGCGGCTTCTGGTCGTACGCCGTACGTCATTGGTGGGCTGGAATACGCCAGACAGACGGGATGTACCACGGTAGCCATCTCCTGTAACCCGGGCTCGCCGATTGCGCAGGTGGCCGCCATTGCCATCTCTCCGGTCGTCGGGCCGGAAGCGCTTACCGGCTCCACGCGCCTGAAATCCGGAACCGCGCAGAAGCTGGTGCTCAATATGATCTCCACCGGCGCGATGGTGAAATTTGGCAAGG
The DNA here is from genome assembly GCF_048283985.1 of Enterobacter cloacae complex sp. 6730903. Lineage (NCBI taxonomy): Bacteria > Pseudomonadati > Pseudomonadota > Gammaproteobacteria > Enterobacterales > Enterobacteriaceae > Enterobacter > Enterobacter cloacae complex sp. 6730903. The sequence goes on from NZ_JBLVXX010000001.1 coordinate 13,726, forward strand.
TCTACCAAAACCTGATGGTGGATATGCAGGCCACCAACGTCAAGCTGGTGGACAGAGCCTGCCGCATGGTGATAGAGGCGACAGGGGCAGGTCGGGAAGAGGCGGAAGCGGTACTCAAACAGACCGATTACGACGTCAAACCCGCCATTCTGATGATATTAACCGGGCTGGATGCAGCCGCGGCCAGAGCCAGGCTCGAAGCCCATCACGGGTTTTTACGGGCGGCATTAGAACACCAATAAGAGGCGTGTATGGACAAAACAGCAGCGCTCGCCAGCGACATCCTGCTCGGGATCGGTGGGGAAAAAAATATTCAGCGTCTGGAAAACTGCATGACGCGTGTACGCGTCGAGGTGCACAACGACGAAAAGCTTGATGTAACGCGCCTGAAGCAACTCCCCGGCGTGAGCGGGTACGTTAAACAGGGGCAACAGCACCAGCTGATTGTCGGTCCGGGCAAAGCGGCGCAGGTGGTTGATGCCATGCGCGCCCTGATGACGGGCGGTGAAACGGCTCCCACCTTTGACGACGCGGAACGCACCAAAGCGCAGGCGAAAGCCAAATACAAAGCCCCCATGAGCGATGCGCTGCGCCAGCTGGCAAACGTCTTTATTCCTCTGATCCCGGCGTTTATCGCGTCGGGGCTGATCACCGGGATTATCAATATCCTCAAGCGTCCGGATATTGTCGGGAATTTTGCCACCCAGTATCCGAACCTGCTGGGTATTCTGGCGATTTTCGGCAGCGCGGTGTTTGCCATCATGAACATTCTGGTGGGGGTGAACACGGCCAAAGTGTTCGGCGGCTCGCTGGCGATGGGCGGCGTAATGGCGGGGATCCTCTCCAGCCCGCAACTGGCGCAGATTACGCTGTTTGGCGAGGCGCTTCAGCCTGGCCGCGGTGGGGTGATTGCCGTGCTGCTGGTGGTCATTCTGATGTGCTGGATCGAGAAAAAGCTGCGCGCGTTGCTGCCCGGCTCGATTGAGCTGATCCTCAACCCGCTGCTGACCACATTGATTACCGGGAGCGTGGCGATTGTGGCGCTGCAACCGTTAGGCGGCGTGATCTCTGAAGCCATCGCTCACGGCGCGTCTCTGGCGATCGATCGCGGCGGGCTGCTGGTGGGGGCCGTGCTGTCCGGGACCTTCCTGCCGTTAGTGCTGACCGGTCTGCATCAGGGGCTGGTGCCGATCCATGTCGAACTGGTACAGGCGCACGGCTATAACGCACTGCTGCCGATCCTGTCGATGGCGGGCGTTGGGCAGGTCGGCGCGGCCATCGCGGTGCTGATGAAAACCCGCAACGCGCGTCTGAAAAAGGTCATTAAAGGGGCGCTGCCGGTCGGGTTACTCGGTATCGGCGAACCGTTGATTTTCGGCGTGACCTTGCCACTGGGTAAACCGTTCCTGGCCGCCTGTCTCGGTGGCGCGGTGGGCGGGGCGTTAATCAGCTACTGGAAAGTGGCGACCGTCATTACCTTCGGGATCTCCGGTTTACCGCTGGCATTAACCATCGTGACCGGAAAAGTGATGCTCTATCTGTTAGGCTATCTGGTAGCGGTGATCGCCGGGTTCCTGTTTACCTGGCTGTTAGGATTCAACGACCCAGAGGAGTAAGGTTTGGCCAGTCACGAGCGTCGCGTTGTCTTTTTTGATCTGGATGGAACGCTGCATCAGCAGGATATGTTCGGTACCTTTATGCGCTACCTGCTGCGGCGCCAGCCCCTTAACGCGTTGCTGGTATTACCCCTGTTACCCGTTATTGGCATCGCGCTGCTGGTGAAAGGCCGAGCAGCGCGCTGGCCGATGAGCCTGCTGCTCTGGGGATGCACGTTTGGTCATAGCGAAGCGCGCCTTAAGCAGCTCGAACAGGATTTTGCGCATTGGTTTCGCGGGCACGTCGCCGCGTTTCCCGTGGTACAGGCGCGCCTGACCAGCTATCTCGACGCCAACGATGCTGATATCTGGCTGATTACCGGCTCCCCGCAGACGCTGGTGGAGCAGGTCTATTTTGATACGCCCTGGCTGCCGCGCGTGAATCTTATTGCGACACAAATCGCGCGCGGCTACGGCGGCTGGGTGCTGACTATGCGCTGCCTCGGACATGAAAAAGTGGTGCAGCTGGAGAAACGCATCGGTACGCCGCTGCGTCTGTACAGCGGCTACAGCGACAGCAAGCAGGACAACCCGCTGCTCTATTTTTGCCAGCATCGCTGGCGCGTTACTCCCCTCGGTGAACTTCAGCAACTCGAATAGTCTTATCTATAAGGGCTGTGTATAATGCCGCCCGCTTTTCGACTGGAGTATCAGCCCTTGTCCAACCCTGAACACAATCATGAATACTGGATGCGCCATGCGCTGGCGCTGGCTCAGCGCGCCTGGGAAGAAGGCGAAGTGCCCGTGGGCGCGGTGCTGGTCCATAACAATCAGGTGATTGGGGAAGGGTGGAACCGTCCGATTGGCCGTCACGATCCTACCGCGCATGCTGAAATTATGGCCCTGCGTCAGGGCGGACTGGTGCTGCAAAACTATCGTCTGCTTGATACCACCCTGTATGTTACCCTTGAGCCGTGCGTGATGTGCTCCGGGGCGATGGTGCACAGCCGAATCGGTACGCTGGTGTTTGGCGCGCGGGATGAAAAGACGGGCGCTGCTGGTTCACTGATGGACGTACTTGGTCATCCGGGGATGAATCACCAGGTGAAAACTATCGGCGGGGTACTTGCACCAGAATGTTCGGGTCTGTTAAGTGACTTTTTTCGAATGCGTCGGCAGCAGAAAAAGCAACAAAAGGCAGAATTGAAGCCGCAGGGTGATTAAGCTCGTCCGGTGCGACCACCGGATAGCTTTCAGCCAGCTGTTGCGCCTCGGTCGCCTCTTTTTCTTTCTCCAGCAGATATCCCACCAGACTTATCTGGTACTTACGAATATTTTCCACGTAGGCATACGCTTCATGCCCGCGCGCATAGCCGTACGTCAGCTTCTGGTACCACTGTTTCTGGCTAAGCAGCGGCAGGCGCTGTTTTACATCTGACCAGCTGTCCGGGTTACCTTTGGTTTTTGCCGTCAGCGCCCGCGCGTCGAGCATATGCGCATAACCCATGTTATAGGCGGCCAGCGCAAACCAGATACGCTCCCCTTCCGGGACCGTCTCCGGCACTTTCGCCATCATATCCTGTAAATACTGCGCGCCGCCGCTGATGCTCTGTTCCGCATCGGTCCGGTCGCTGATGCCGAGGCTCTGGGCGGTATTTTTGGTCAGCATCATCAACCCGCGCACGCCCGTGGGGGAGGTGGCCTGAGCATCCCAGTGCGATTCCTGGTAGGAAATCGCCGCCAGCAGCTTCCAGTCAATCTCCTGGGCGTACTTCTCAAACAGCGGTTGCAGATCCGGCAGCACGCTGTCCACCGCGCGCAGGAAGGTGCGGGTGTCAACGTAATCAAAATCGTCCCCGTGACCGAGATATTTCTCTTCCAGACGCGCCAGGGTGCCGTCTTCATTGATGGAATTAAAGAAATCGAGCATAGCCGCAGAGACGGTTTGATCGTCGTCCAGTTGGGTAAACCAGGTCACCGGCTGTTCGTCGGTCACATCCAGCGCCACGGCGATTTCAGGATGAACGCGCTGGAAAAGGCTGATCGCCACCGAATCAGCAATGGTATAGGCCAGCTTTTTATCTTTTACCTGCTCCAGCAATTCAGTCGTGCCGAGTTTAGGATCGACCGTCCAGCTGAGGTTCGGGTATTTTTTCTCTTTCAACGCCCGCAGATCGTCAATCACCACATGGCCTGGCGCAATGGTCAATTGCTGGTCGGTGATGTCGGCCAGTGAGCGCGGGCGCAGGCTACCCACACGATAAACCACCTGCTGCGACACGGAGTAGTAGGTCGGGCCCGGCTGATAGTTTTTGCTGCGTTCGCTGTTGTACACCAGACCTGCGGCGAGAATATCGGCACGGTCATGGTCCAAATCATCAAACAGCTGGTTGATGTTCTGCCGCACGGTAACTTTAAGCTTCACGCCCAGATAGTCCGCAAACAGCTGTGCCAGTTCGTAATCAAGACCGATGGTTTTACCGTTGATATCATCGTAAATAAGCGGGGAGGAGAGGGTACTGACGCGCAACTCCCCCCGCTCCTGAATGGCGGCGATACGGTTTTCGGCCTTGCCGAACCATGGGATAGACGGCCAGAGGGCCACTGCCAGCAGCAACGTAACAATGCCGATGAGCAGATAATTAATCTTTAATTTTTTCAATTAGTTAATTCTCTGCGACGCCGGTTGCCTCAGTGTGCTGTAGTCATGTTAAGAGTAGAGTTTGCCATTGATTGAGCGGCATTTTGCGCAAAGTAGCGCCAGTTGGCAACCAATTAGAGAGACAGGTCACATCTATTGTTAAACATAAAGGATGATTTTATTTCGACGCAAACGGTTTCGTCGGCGCTCAGGATTCTCTATAATGACGCCCGTTTTCCCCCCTTGCGCACACTGTAAGCGCCCCGGCGCTTCGAAGACGAGAGACTTATGATGGAAATTCTGCGTGGTTCGCCTGCACTGTCTGCCTTCCGTATTAACAAACTGCTGGCACGTTTTCAGGCGGCCGACCTTCCGGTAAGCAATATTTACGCTGAGTATGTCCATTTTGCTGACCTGAATGCCCCCCTGAATGCAGAGGAGCGCGTACAGCTGGAACGCCTGCTTAAATATGGCCCAAGCCTGAGCAGCCATACGCCGACCGGCAAATTAATCCTCGCCACGCCACGCCCTGGCACCATCTCCCCCTGGTCTTCCAAAGCCACCGACATCGCTCACAACTGCGGCCTGAGCCAGATTAACCGTCTGGAGCGCGGCGTAGCGTACTATGTGGAAGCATCAACCCTGAGCGACGCGCAGTGGCAGGTGGTTGCCGCAGAACTGCATGACCGCATGATGGAGAGCGTGTTTGACTCTCTGGATGATGCGCAGAAACTGTTCTCCCACCATCAGCCTGCGCCGGTACAGAGCGTGGATCTGCTGGGGCAGGGGCGTCAGGCGCTGATCGACGCAAACCTGCGTCTTGGTCTGGCGCTCGCAGAAGATGAAATCGACTACCTTCAGGATGCATTCGTTAAGCTGAATCGCAACCCGAACGATATCGAACTGTATATGTTCGCGCAGGCCAACTCCGAGCACTGCCGCCACAAGATTTTCAACGCCGACTGGATTATCGACGGCGAACAGCAGCCGAAGTCGCTGTTCAAAATGATCAAAAACACCATGGAGCAAACCCCTGACCACGTGCTGTCTGCCTATAAAGACAACGCCGCGGTAATGGAAGGTTCCGAGGTGGGCCGCTTCTTCGCCGACCGCGAAGCAGGGCGCTATGACTTCCACCAGGAGCCTGCGCATATCCTGATGAAAGTGGAAACCCACAACCACCCGACGGCCATTTCTCCGTGGCCGGGTGCGGCGACCGGCTCCGGCGGTGAAATCCGTGACGAAGGTGCGACCGGTCGCGGCGCGAAACCAAAAGCGGGTCTGGTCGGTTTCTCCGTTTCCAACCTGCGTATACCGGGCTTTGAACAGCCGTGGGAAGAAGATTTCGGCAAGCCAGAGCGCATCGTGACCGCGCTGGATATCATGACCGAAGGCCCGCTGGGCGGCGCGGCGTTCAACAACGAATTTGGTCGTCCGGCGCTGAACGGTTACTTCCGTACCTACGAAGAGAAAGTGGACAGCCATAACGGCGAAGAGCTGCGCGGCTACCACAAACCGATCATGCTGGCGGGCGGGATCGGCAACATTCGCGCCGATCACGTGCAGAAAGGCGAGATCGTCGTCGGCGCGAAGCTGATCGTGCTCGGCGGCCCGGCCATGAACATCGGTCTGGGCGGCGGGGCAGCCTCGTCTATGGCCTCCGGCCAGTCTGATGCGGATCTCGACTTCGCGTCCGTGCAGCGCGACAACCCGGAAATGGAGCGCCGCTGTCAGGAAGTGATCGACCGCTGCTGGCAGCTGGGCGATGCCAACCCGATTCTGTTCATCCACGACGTGGGCGCGGGCGGCCTGTCCAACGCTATGCCTGAGCTGGTGAGCGACGGCGGTCGCGGCGGGCGCTTCAACCTGCGCGATATCCTGAGCGATGAGCCAGGCATGAGCCCGCTGGAAATCTGGTGTAACGAATCCCAGGAGCGCTACGTGCTGGCGGTTGCCGCCGATCAGCTGCCGCTGTTTGACGAGCTGTGCCGCCGCGAGCGCGCGCCGTATGCCGTTATTGGTGAAGCGACCGAAGAGCAGCACCTCTCCTTAAGCGACACCCATTTTGACAACCAGCCGATCGATCTGCCGCTGGACGTGCTGCTCGGCAAAACGCCGAAGATGACCCGCGACGTGCAGACCCGTAAAGCGGCGGGCAAAGCGCTGGATCGTCAGGATATTACCGTTGCTGACGCGGTTAACCGCGTACTGCACCTCCCGGCGGTGGCAGAGAAAACCTTCCTGGTCACCATCGGCGACCGTACCGTGACCGGTATGGTATCGCGCGATCAGATGGTCGGCCCGTGGCAGATCCCGGTCGCTAACTGCGCCGTGACCACCGCGAGCCTCGACAGCTACTACGGCGAAGCGATGGCCCTGGGCGAACGCACCCCGGTGGCGCTGCTGGACTTCGCTGCCTCTGCCCGTCTGGCGGTCGGTGAAGCGCTGACCAACATCGCCGCGACGCAGATTGGCGATATCAAACGCATCAAACTTTCCGCGAACTGGATGGCCGCTGCCGGTCACCCTGGCGAAGATGCCGGCCTGTACGAAGCGGTGAAAGCGGTGGGTGAAGAGCTGTGTCCTGCGCTCGGCCTGACCATTCCGGTGGGTAAAGACTCCATGTCAATGAAAACCCGCTGGCAGGAAGGTAACGAGCAGCGCGAGATGACCTCTCCGCTGTCGCTGGTGATCACCGCGTTTGCGCGCGTGGAAGACGTGCGCCATACCGTTACGCCGCAGCTTTCCACTGAAGATAACGCCCTGCTGTTGATTGACCTCGGCAAAGGCCACAACGCGCTGGGCGCCACCGCGCTGGCGCAGGTTTACCGCCAGCTCGGCGATAAGCCAGCCGACGTGCGCGACGTCGCCCAGTTGAAAGGCTTCTACGACGCTATTCAGGCGCTGGTGGCGCAGCGTAAGCTGCTGGCCTACCACGACCGTTCCGATGGTGGCCTGCTGGTGACGCTGGCAGAGATGGCCTTCACCGGTCACTGCGGCGTTGAAGCAAACATTGCAACGCTTGGCGAAGACCGCCTGGCGGCGCTGTTTAACGAAGAGCTGGGTGCCGTCATTCAGGTACGCGCCGCAGATCGCGACGCGGTGGAAGCGATTCTGGCGCAGCACGGTCTGGCAGACTGCGTACACTATCTCGGTAAAGCGGTGCAGGGCGACCGTTTCGTGATTGAAGCCGACGGCCACGCGGTGTTCAGCGAAAGCCGCACCACGCTGCGTATGTGGTGGGCGGAAACCACGTGGCAGATGCAACGCCTGCGTGACAACCCGGAATGCGCCGATCAGGAACACAACGCGAAGGCGAACGACAACGATCCTGGCCTGAACGTGAAGCTCAGCTTCGACATTAACGAAGACATTGCCGCGCCGTACATTGCGACCGGTGCGCGTCCGAGAGTGGCCGTGCTGCGCGAGCAGGGCGTTAACTCCCACGTTGAGATGGCGGCCGCCTTCCACCGCGCGGGCTTTGACGCCATCGACGTCCACATGAGCGACCTGCTGGCCGGGCGTACCGGGCTGGATGATTTCCAGGCGCTGGTTGCCTGCGGGGGGTTCTCCTACGGTGACGTGCTGGGCGCGGGCGAGGGCTGGGCGAAGTCTATCCTGTTCAACAGCCGCGTGCGCGATGAGTTCGAAACCTTCTTCCACCGTCCGCAGACGCTGGCGCTGGGCGTGTGTAACGGCTGCCAGATGATGTCTAACCTGCGCGAGCTGATCCCTGGCAGCGAAGCCTGGCCGCGCTTTGTGCGTAACCAGTCTGACCGCTTCGAAGCGCGCTTCAGCCTGGTAGAAGTGACCCAAAGCCCGTCTCTGCTGTTGCAGGGAATGGTCGGTTCACAGATGCCAATCGCGGTTTCGCACGGTGAAGGTCAGGTTGAAGTGCGTGATGCGGCGCACCTGGCTCAGCTTGAAAGCAAAGGACTGGTGGCGCTGCGCTTTGTTGATAACTTCGGCAAGGTCACCGAAACCTATCCGGCTAACCCGAACGGTTCGGCAAATGGCATTACCGCGGTCACCAGCGAAAGCGGTCGGGTGACGATCATGATGCCGCACCCGGAGCGTGTCTTCCGTACCGTTAGCAACTCCTGGCACCCGGAAAACTGGGGCGAGGACAGCCCGTGGATGCGCATTTTCCGCAACGCGCGTAAACAACTGGGTTAAGTTTCAACGCACTGACTGTAGGCCCGGTAAGCGCGAGCGCCACCGGGCTTTTTTGTACCTGTCGCAAAATCGCGACAATTCTCTGGGTTGAGTGTCTCCAATAAGAGACATTTAACTTATTGATTTATATATGGCAGGAAAGGTTCCCGTTAAGGTGTTGCTTAATAGCGACACTTAGCCTGGAAATCATTCACGTCACAATCAATGCATTTTAATAATAAAACGGTTATTAATCATAAGGATAATATGAATCTTTGCAATCTGGCACGCACGTTGCATAATAGTAACCAGTGGCTCATTCACCTTCTTATGTCAGCCCCTTCGGGACGTGCTACATAAACTTCGAATGACGCACAAAAAGGTGCCTGCCGTCCAACTACTGATTATTGCAATGCTTTATCAGGCCAGGGCGAAACGTCGAGTTAGGCACCGCCTTATTCCATGACAAAGCCGGGTTTTTACCCGGCTTTGTTGTATCTGAAGGGCAGACTCAGTTACGCTCTCCTCAAACCCGGATGATGAGAGTAATGTGTTGAAACGCTGGCCCGCTTTCCCTCGCTCCCTGCGACAGCTCGTTATGATGGCCTTCCTGCTGATCCTGCTACCTTTACTGGTTCTGGCGTGGCAGGCATGGCAAAGCCTGAATGCGTTAAGTGCCCAGGCGGCCCTGACTAACCGCACCACGCTTATTGATGCCCGGCGTAGCGAGGCAATGACCAACGCCGCGCTGGAGATGGAGCGTAGCTATCGCCAGTACTGCGTGCTGGACGACCGCACGCTGGCGAGGGTCTATCAGAATCAGCGTAAACGCTACAGCGAAATGCTGGATGCCCATGCCGGGGTCTTGCCGGATGACAAACTCTATCAGGCGTTGCGTCAGGATCTGAACGATCTGGCGCAGCTCCAGTGCAAAAACAGCGGTCCTGATGCCGCCGCCGCCGCCCGACTTGAAGCCTTCGCGAACGCCAATACGGAGATGGTGCAGTCCACCCGTACGGTTATCTTTTCCCGTGGACAGCAGCTCCAGCAGGAGATTGCCGAGCGCGGCCAGTTCTTCGGCTGGCAGGCGCTGGTGCTATTCCTCGTCAGTCTGGGGCTGGTACTGCTCTTTACCCGCATGATCATCGGCCCGGTAAAGGGGATCCAGCGGATGATTAACCGCCTGGGGGAGGGCAAATCTCTCGGGGATACGGTTGTTTTTAAAGGCCCGCGCGAGCTGCGCTCGGTCGGTCAGCGCATCATCTGGCTTTCTGAACGCCTGGCGTGGCTGGAATCGCAGCGTCACCAGTTCCTGCGCCATATCTCACACGAACTCAAAACACCGCTGGCCAGTATGCGTGAAGGTACGGAGCTGCTGGCAGACGAAGTAGCGGGGCCGTTAACGCCTGAGCAAAAAGAGATCGTGGCGATTCTGGATGCCAGTAGCCGCAATTTACAAAAACTTATTGAACAACTGCTGGACTATAACCGCAAGCTGGCGGATGGTGCTGTGGTGCTCGAAAGCGTTGAGATTGAACCGCTGGTGGACATGGTGATCTCCGCCCATAGCCTGCCAGCAAGAGCTAAAATGATGCATACCCAGGTGGATCTTATTGCGCCATCCTGCCTGGCAGAGCCGATGCTGTTAATGAGCGTACTGGATAATCTTTATTCCAATGCGGTGCACTATGGTACTGAATCCGGTACCATTTATATCAGAAGCAATAACAACGGTTCGCGGGTATTTATTGACGTAGCGAATACGGGAAGCCCGATTCCGGATGATGAAAAAACGATGATCTTTGAGCCCTTCTTCCAGGGGAGTCATCAGCGAAAAGGTGCGGTAAAAGGAAGTGGTCTGGGGCTGAGTATTGCCCGCGACTGCATACGACGCATGCAGGGTGAGCTTAACATCGTGAGTGATGAACGCGCCGATGTCTGTTTTCGTATCGAACTGCCTCTTGAGCCGGAAAAATCAATGAAATGAATAACAACCTGGTGAGTATGTCACACGTCTTTTACCGCGCACTGCGCGCGGTGTTTTCCAGCAAAAATGTGCGCCTGAGCCTGCCCTGCTTACTGCTGGCCGGCTGTGTAACCCATGCGCCGAAAAGTGCAATTAGCCACAAACAGGAAGATAAATGGCCGCAAAAACAGCTGGCCGATTTCCTTTCAACATCTTGCGATGATATCTGGAACCTGTCGGGGCGTGATGTTGAATCCAATCCGCTGTTCTGGCTGCGCGGAATAGACTGCGCCCAGCGGCTGGCGCCCGCTGAGGCCCGTGCCCAGGCGGCGATGCTGGTGGACGATACCTGGCAGGACGCGTTTAAACGTGGGATCGTGATGGCGGATGCCAGAATCACGCCTGTCGAACGCCGCGCCAACGTGACGCGGCTGGATACATACGTGATCAATATTCCCCCCCAGGTGCGCCCGGTCTATCAGCTCTGGCGGGACGGACAAACCCTGCAATTACAGCTGTCCGAAGAGCGTTTCCGCTACAGCAAATTGCAGCAGTCGAGCGACAGCGAGCTTGATGCGCTTCGCCAGCAGCAGGAGTCGCTGCGCGAGCAGCTGGAAACCACCACCCGCAAGCTTGAAAATCTGACCGATATCGAAAGACAGCTCTCGACGCGTAAGCCGGCAGGCAGCTATCTGCCCGATGGGTCGAAAGGCAACTCTGCCACGACGCCAGACAGTGAGACGCCGAAACAAGAGGATGTGAAGCCATGACAAGCCGTAAACCTGCCCATCTGTTACTGGTGGATGACGATCCCGGTCTGTTAAAGCTGCTGGGGATGCGTCTGGTCAGCGAAGGCTACAGCGTGGTCACCGCTGAAAGCGGGCAGGAGGGGCTGAAAGTGCTCAGCCGCGAGAAAATCGATCTGGTGATCAGCGATTTGCGCATGGATGAAATGGATGGCCTGCAACTGTTCACGGAGATCCAGAAGCAGCAGCCCGGGATGCCGGTGATTATCCTTACCGCTCACGGATCTATTCCTGATGCGGTGGCCGCGACGCAGCAGGGGGTATTCAGCTTCCTCACCAAACCGGTGGATAAAGACGCCCTCTATAAAGCAATCGACAGCGCCCTTGAGCACGCGGCGCCATCCGGCGACGACGCCTGGCGTGAATCCATCGTGACGCGTAGCCCTGTGATGCTGCGCCTGCTGGAACAGGCGCGGATGGTGGCGCAATCCGACGTTAGCGTGCTGATCAACGGCCAGAGCGGGACCGGGAAAGAGATCCTGGCCCAGGCGATCCACAACGCCAGCCCGCGCAGTAAAAATGCCTTTATTGCCATCAACTGTGGCGCGCTGCCGGAACAACTGCTTGAGTCTGAGCTCTTCGGCCATGCCCGCGGCGCCTTTACCGGCGCGGTGAGCAGCCGTGAAGGGCTGTTCCAGGCGGCTGAGGGGGGCACGCTGTTTCTTGATGAAATTGGCGATATGCCCGCGCCGTTGCAGGTTAAACTGCTGCGCGTGTTGCAGGAGCGAAAAGTGCGTCCGCTTGGCAGCAACCGCGATATCGATATCAACGTGCGTATTATTTCCGCTACCCATCGCGATTTACCCAAGGTGATGGCGCGCAACGAGTTCCGCGAAGATCTCTACTATCGACTGAATGTCGTCAACCTGAAAATCCCGGCGCTGGCCGAGCGTGCGGAAGATATCCCGCTGCTGGCTAATCACCTTTTGCGCCAGGCCGCTGACCGCCACAAACCCTTCGTGCGCGCGTTCTCCACCGATGCGATGAAACGCCTGATGACCGCAAGCTGGCCGGGCAACGTACGCCAGCTGGTGAACGTGATTGAGCAGTGCGTGGCGCTGACGTCATCACCGGTGATCAGCGATGCGCTGGTGGAGCAGGCGCTGGAGGGGGAAAACACGGCCTTACCGACGTTTGCGGAAGCGCGAAACCAGTTCGAGCTGAACTATCTGCGCAAGCTGCTGCAAATCACCAAAGGCAACGTGACCCACGCGGCGCGCATGGCCGGGCGTAACCGTACCGAGTTTTATAAATTGCTCTCACGCCACGAGCTGGAAGCGAACGATTTTAAAGAGTAATACCGCAAAATTCGCCTGAATATGATACTGTGAGCAACCGATTACGAGGCTGCTTACTGGCAAGAGTTTAAGGACCCACCATGAAAAAGATTGATGCGATTATTAAACCTTTCAAACTGGATGATGTACGTGAAGCGCTGGCAGAAGTAGGCATCACCGGGATGACCGTAACTGAAGTAAAAGGTTTTGGTCGTCAGAAGGGCCACACCGAGCTATACCGTGGCGCAGAGTACATGGTGGACTTTCTGCCGAAAGTGAAAATCGAGATCGTGGTGAGCGATGATATCGTCGATACCTGTGTGGACACCATCATCCGCACGGCGCAGACCGGCAAAATTGGCGACGGGAAAATCTTCGTCTTTGACGTGGCGCGCGTGATTCGTATCCGTACTGGCGAAGAAGACGACGCAGCGATTTAAAAAAGATTTGGTAGGCCGGGTAAGGCGTAGCCGCCACCCGGCGAAAAAAAGCCCCTCGTTGAGGGGCTTTTTGCATTACAGCACTTTATGCGGGCCGAAACATTCGTAATGAATGTTGTCTTTATTCACGCCCAGCTCAACCAGCTGCTTCGCGGCATACTGCATAAACGCTACCGGCCCACAAACGTAGAACTGCATCCCCGGTGCGCTGAACGCCCCTTCATGCTGCCCTAAATTCATCAGGCCTTCGCTGTCGAAACGAGCCGCTGCGCGGTCGGCTTCCGTCGGCAGGCGATACCAGGTATGAGCGGTAAAGTGTGGCAGACCCGCTCCCAGCGCTTTCACTTCGTCCGCGAAGGCGTGAACATCACCGTTCTCCGCCGCGTGGAACCAGTTAACCTGCGCGCTGTGGTTTGCTTTCGCCAGCGTATCCAGCATCGCCAGCATAGGCGTCTGACCCACGCCTGCGGAGATCAGCGTCACCGGGGTATTCGTTTCAACGGCCATAAAGAAATCGCCCGCCGGTGCCGCCAGATGGACCACGTCGCCCACGCTGGCTTCGTTATGCAGCCAGTTGGATACCTGACCGCCTTCCTCACGTTTAACCGCAATGCGATAGCCTTTGCCGTCTGGCTTGCGGGTCAGGGAGTACTGGCGAATCTCCTGGTGCGGGAAGCCTTCAGGCTTCAGCCAGACGCCCAGATACTGGCCCGGCTGGTAATCGGCAACCGGCTGACCGTCCACTGGCTCAAATTCAAAGCTGGTGATCAGTGCGCTACGCGGGGTTTTCTCAACGATGCGGAAGGCGCGCGTGCCTTCCCAGCCGCCATTCTTGCTGGCGTTTTCGCTGTAGATCTGCGCTTCACGGTTGATGAACACGTTTGCCAGCACGCCATAGGCCTTACCCCAGGCATCCAGTACTTCCTGGCCCGGGCTGAACATTTCGTCCAGGGTTGCCAGCAGGTGACTGCCGACGATGTTGTACTGCTCAGGTTTGATCTGGAAGCTGGTGTGCTTCTGGGCGATTTTTTCCACCGCAGGCAGCAGAGCCGGCAGGTTTTCGATGTTGCTGGCATAGGCGGCAATAGCGTTAAACAGCGCTTCGCGCTGATCGCCGTTACGCTGGTTGCTCATGTTGAAAATCTCTTTGAGCTCCGGGTTATGCGCGAACATGCGATCGTAGAAATGGGCGGTCAGTTTAGGACCCGTTTCAACCAGCAGGGGGATTGTGGCTTTTACGGTAGCGATGGTTTGGGCGTCGAGCATAGCAGCTTCCTTCTGATGTTACTTTAATGATGTATTTTATATGCATCTTATAAAAATACCCCTGCAATGTAAATGGTTCTTTGCAACGTGAAAAATATGCATCACAAAGCTGAAAAGAAATCCGTTGAAAATGGCGAGAGCTTTATTGCTCAAAGCCTTGCGCGGCGTGGAGGTAAACGTTTGCGTAAAATCGTTTGTCAAGACCTGTTATCGCAGAACTATTCAGTTATACTGTTGCCCGTCGTCCAACAGGACTGCCTTTTCAGGCCAAAAATTTACTTGTTAGCTGAGTCAGGAGATGCGGATGTTAAAGCGTGAAATGAACATTGCCGATTATGATGCCGAACTGTGGCAGGCTATGGAGCAGGAAAAAGTACGTCAGGAAGAGCACATCGAACTGATCGCCTCCGAAAACTACACCAGCCCGCGCGTGATGCAGGCGCAGGGCTCTCAGCTGACCAACAAATATGCTGAAGGTTATCCGGGCAAGCGCTATTACGGCGGTTGCGAATACGTTGATATCGTTGAGCAGCTGGCGATTGACCGTGCGAAAGAACTCTTTGGCGCTGACTACGCGAACGTCCAGCCGCACTCTGGCTCTCAGGCTAACTTCGCTGTTTACACCGCGCTGTTGCAGCCGGGCGATACCGTTCTGGGTATGAACCTGGCGCAGGGCGGCCACCTGACTCACGGCTCCCCGGTTAACTTCTCCGGCAAACTGTACAACATCATCCCTTACGGTATTGATGAGTCCGGCAAAATTGACTACGAAGACATGGCGAAGCAGGCCAAAGAGCACAAGCCGAAGATGATCATCGGTGGCTTCTCTGCTTACTCCGGCATCGTTGACTGGGCAAAAATGCGTGAAATCGCGGACAGCATCGGCGCGTACCTGTTCGTCGACATGGCGCACGTTGCCGGTCTGATTGCGGCAGGCGTTTACCCGAACCCGGTTCCACATGCGCACGTTGTGACCACCACCACCCACAAAACCCTGGCGGGTCCACGCGGTGGCCTGATTCTGGCGAAAGGTGGCGACGAAGAGCTGTACAAAAAACTGAACTCCGCCGTGTTCCCAAGCGCCCAGGGCGGCCCGCTGATGCACGTTATCGCCGCGAAAGCCGTCGCGCTGAAAGAAGCGATGGAGCCAGAGTTCAAGGTTTATCAGCAGCAGGTTGCTAAAAACGCCAAAGCGATGGTGGAAGTGTTCCTGAACCGTGGCTACAAAGTGGTCTCTGGCGGGACGGAAAACCACCTGTTCCTGCTGGACCTGGTTGATAAGAACCTGACCGGTAAAGAAGCTGACGCAGCCCTCGGCCGCGCCAACATCACCGTCAACAAAAACAGCGTGCCAAACGATCCGAAGAGCCCGTTCGTGACCTCCGGTATCCGTATTGGTTCTCCGGCCGTCACTCGCCGCGGTTTCAAAGAAGCGGAAGTGAAAGAGCTGGCGGGCTGGATGTGTGACGTTCTGGACAACATCAATGACGACGCGGTTATCGAGCGCGTTAAAGGTAAAGTGCTGGACATCTGCGCACGCTTCCCGGTGTACGCATAATTCTCTGCGTCGCAGAACTGAAAAAGGCCGCTCATGCGGCCTTTTTTTATGGGCTAACGTCGGTCAAGGGAGATGGCCCCCGGCCCGGTAATCGCCAGCAAAATAAAGGCGCCAGCGATACTCACATTTTTGTAGAAGTTAATCATATTTGGCAGAACCGCATCGCCCGTCATATCCCAGTAGTGGTGACCAATCACCGCCGTTCCCAGCGTATAGAAGACAAAGATCACCGCGAGGGGGCGGGTGAAAAAGCCCAGCACGATCAGAATCGCGGCGGGGACTTCCATCACCACCGCAATAATGGCGGCCAGCATGGGCATGGGGGCGCCGAGCGACGTCATATACTGAACGGTGCCGCTAAACCCCGTCAGCTTGGGATAACCGAAAATAATAAACAGGACCACGATAGCAATGCGGGCAATTAAAAGCAGGAGTGAACGAGAGGAGCCGAAATCAAAATAACGTAAGCTGTTCATGGCAAACGACCTCTTCAGGCGATGTCTTATAAACGTAATACAGTTTTACCGCTCTCGCCATACGCTGTCCGGCTGGTGATGATGTTAATTTATCGTTAATTTATAGCGCGCTAACGACTTGCTAAAGTCAGGGATTAACGCCAGACTATCGCCTCCATTTCGGGAGGGATTCATGGTCTTGCATTCCACACGCTGGCTGGCGCTCAGCTACTTTACCTATTTCTTTAGTTACGGTATTTTTTTGCCTTTCTGGAGCGTCTGGCTCAAGGGAATTGGTCTGACGCCTGAGACCATTGGCATCCTGCTGGGCGCGGGGCTGGTGGCACGTTTCTTGGGTAGCCTGCTGATTGCGCCCCGCGTCAGCGATCCCTCCTTACTGATTAAAGCGGTGCGAATTCTGGCCCTGCTGACGCTGGTCTTTGCGGCCTGCTTCTGGGTCAGCCATCAGTTTGCCTGGCTGATGGTGGTAATGGTTGGTTTTAACCTGTTCTTCTCCCCGCTGGTACCGCTGACGGATGCCCTGGCGAACACCTGGCAAAAGCAGATCACCATGGACTATGGCCGCGTGCGCCTGTGGGGATCGATTGCCTTCGTGATCGGCTCTGCGCTGGTCGGGAAACTGGTCAGCCTCTATGACTATCGTGCCATTCTGGCGCTGTTAACGCTCGGCATCGCCTCGATGCTGCTCGGTATGTTGCTGCGTCCGTCGGTGATGCCGCAGGGCGAAAGCCGCCATCAGGAGAGCGCCGGCTGGCCCGCCTGGCGCTCGCTGGTGGCGCAAAGCTGGCGTTTCCTGGCCTGCGTCTGTCTGCTTCAGGGGGCGCATGCGGCCTATTACGGCTTCAGCGCCATCTACTGGCAGGGGGCGGGTTACTCGGCTTCTGCGGTAGGCTACCTGTGGTCGCTCGGCGTGGTGGCGGAGGTTATTATCTTCGCGCTGAGCCAAAAACTGTTCCGTCGCTTCGGGGCGCGTGACCTGCTGCTGCTTTCCGCCGTGTGCGGCGTGGCGCGCTGGGGCATCATGGGCTGGACGACGGAGCTGCCGTGGCTGATTGTGGCGCAAATTCTGCACTGCGGAACCTTCACCGTGTGCCATCTGGCGGCGATGCGCTACATCGCGGCGCGAGAGGGTGGGGACGTTATTCGTCTTCAGGCGGTCTATTCAGCGGTGGCGATGGGCGGCAGTATTGCGGTGATGACCGTATTTGCCGGTTTCCTCTATCAGCACCTGGGGCACGGTGTGTTCTGGGTGATGGCGCTGGTCGCTTTACCGGCCATCGTCATCCGCCCTAAAGTCGCTGCTCGCACGTAACTATGATTCGAGCATAACGCGAATATGTTCCTGCTGCTGCGTGTTCAGGGTCTCAACGGCATGAATGAGCGGCGGCGAGAACAGCGGCAGGGCGGTTGGATAAGGCGTAATGACCAGCGCTGCCTCGCGGGGGGCGCCCTCCTTCTTAAACGCCTCCAGGCTAAGATAACGAATATTGAGCGGCAGAAGCGTCAGCTCGCGAAGCTGCTGCTCAATTAACGCTTCACAGGCTTTATCTTCCCCCGTTAACAGGACCACCTGTTTTTCATGCAGGTCGGTCTCCTGCATCAGCCAGGCACCAAAAATCACCGCCACCAGAGCCATCTCTTCACCGGAGAATCGCAGACCAAATTCGGCTTCCAGCTCAAACAGCGCCTCTTTAGTGGTGCGCAGCAGCCGGGGGTATAAACGGTGGATCTCTTCCGGCAGACTGTTGTCGATGCCGATGTCAAATAAGGAGCGGTCCAGCGCCTGAGCCAGATGAATATAAAGCTGATCGGTCAGCCCTTGCTCATCGCTGAAGTTCATCCCGGTTTGCGCCCGGAAACGGGCAATCATGCGCACGATAGCGCGACGCAGGCGCTGATCCTGCTGGTGTTTATCCATCACCGGGTCGGGTGTGCGAAGCATCATAAACAGCAGCGCCAGGAACAGCTGTTCATCGCTGTGCGTTCCCTGCGGGACGCGCCGTTTCCAGTGGCGGACAATTTCCTGCGCCGTAAAGTATTCCCCTCGGGACTGCGTCCAGCTGCGCTGAACGGGCGAAAACTCCGGCGTATTGCCCAGATGATGCTGAATCAGACAATATTGCAGATAAAGCTGTAAAAACTGTACGTCGCGGGACTCAAACTGGCGCTGAAGCTTGCGTGCACAAAAGTTGATAAGCGCCCGAAGATTCGCATCGTCGTAAAGCGGGCGGGCAATGCCGTGCTGTTTAAGCGCGGTTTTTAAGGCAGGGGTAAACTGCTGGGCGACAAAATGTGGACACAGCCGAAGCGCCCTGCGCAGCCAGTGCAGCAGGCACAAACGTTGATTCAGGGCGGAACCCTCAATTCGGTAGCAGCCATCATGGTGCGTGACGATATCAAGCCGATGATAGCGCTGGATTTCATCGCGCGTCTCGGCTATATCTTGCCGTGCCATGACGTCGTCCACGCCGTTGGCAGCGATTATGCTCTGTGCGGTGACGGCAGCATCGGGCAGGTAAAGCATCAAAAGCACCTGGCAGCGGCGCTGCGAACTGGAAAGCACAGATGGAATTTCAAGCGTCGTCATCATCTGTCGGGTATCCAGTGTGAATGTTTGATAAGAATAGCTAAAGGATGGGCGCTGAAAAGCGCACCGGCAGGCCTTTCACTCAGGATTGCTGGCGAACATCACAGAATTTTTGACGTGAGGAACAGATGCAAATAGTTAAACAAAGCGCGGTAGCGTTATTTTTGGCGGTTTTCACTTTCGCCGCCGGCGCACATCCTCACAGTTTTATCAGCCTGAAAACCGAACTGGTGACGGACGGCACGCAGCTCAGTGGCCTGAAGATGCGCTGGACGATGGATGAAATCACCTCCGCCGACCTGCTGTACGATGCCGGAAACGCAAAGCCCGGCGATGAGATCTGGAAAAAGCTGGCGGCGGAAGTGATGGCCAACGTGCTGGGTCAGCACTACTTCACCGAGTTCTGGCACAACGGACAAAAGGTGAAATTTCTCAACCGTCCCACGGAGTACGGCATGACCCGCGACGGTCATCAGGCGGTGCTGACCTTTATCCTTCCGCTGGCGCACCCTCAACCGCTGGCCGGGCAGAAGTACACGTTTTCCACGTTTGACCCAACCTACTATGTCGACATGCGCTATGACAATGACAGCGACGTACGGCTGCCGGACGCGCTGCAAAAAAGCTGCAAAATTGCCGTGCACACCCCGAAACCCAGCGAAGAGATGCTGAACTTTGCCGTTTCTCTTGATAAAGAGGATGCGCCCCCTGAAGACATGGAGTTAGGTAAACAGTTTGCGCAGGAGGTGACGTTACAATGTCAGTGATCTCTTCTCCCGTCAGTAAGCCGCGTCGCTGGCTGCACCTCTGGCCTCTGGCGCTTTTTTTGTTGTTAGCGGTTGGCGGCGCGCTCTGGCTGTGGCAGGCATGGCCGCAGGTGATGGTGAAAAGCATCCTCTGGCAGCGGGAAGTTAATCAGCAGATGAGCGGTCTGCTGAAGGCCGTGGCGGAAAATCCGACCAAAGCGGGCGGCGCTCTTTTGGCGTTCAGCTTTATCTATGGCGTGCTGCATGCCCTGGGACCGGGGCACGGCAAAATCGTTATCACGACCTGGCTTGCCACGCATCCATCGAAGCTGAAATCGAGTATCGGCCTGACGCTGGCGTCCTCTTTACTTCAGGGCGGTGTGGCGATTGCGCTGGTCGTGGTCGTCCTTTCGCTGCTACAGCTGCCGGCCCGCCAGCTGCATATGAGCAGCTTCTGGCTGGAAAAGGGGAGTTACGCGCTGGTAGGCGTGCTGGGGCTGATCCTCTGCTGGCGGGCGCTGAAAAAATTGCGCGCGTTGCTGCGAAAACCAAAATTCAAATCCTTTACACCGCATCACGTTCACCATGAAAACTGCGGGTGCGGGCATCAGCATCTGCCGACGCAGGAGCAATTACAGAACGGTGACGACTGGCGTGCGCGCCTGATGATTGTTCTCTCAATGGGGATGCGTCCGTGCTCGGGTGCGATCATGGTTCTGCTGTTCAGTAAGGTTATTGGCGTGTTTGGCTGGGGCATGCTGTCCGCGCTGGCGATGGCGGCGGGAACGTCTCTCACCATTTCGTCTTTAGCGTTGCTGGTACACAGCTTCCGTCAGCTGGCGGTCAAACTCAGCGGCAATAAAACGCCGGTATTGTGGCGACAGGTTGGCTGGACGACGCTGGCGCTGGCGGGCGGGGTGATTCTGCTGGTGGCTGCGGTCACGATGTGGATAAGCGCGGTGCCGGTGGGAAGGGGGTTGCGGCCTTTCTAGCCGTATCTGAGGCGTGTTGTAAGCCCGGTAAACGTAGCGCCACCGGGCTTAACAGACTGAATTAACGCTTCAGCGCATCGCTCAGTTCATCACGCATGTTTGCCAGCATGGCTTTAACAACGCGCGGGTTACCTGCAACGATGTTGCCGGTAGACATATAGTTATGGCCGCCGGTGAAGTCGCAAACAATCGCGCCAGCTTCACGAGCGATCAGCTCGCCCGCCGCAAAGTCCCACGGCTTCAGTGACAGCTCAAAGTAACCGTCAACGCGGCCGGTCGCCACGTAGGCCAGATCCAGTGCAGCAGAGCCGGTGCGACGGAAGTCCGCGCATTCGGTGAACAGCTTGCCCAGGATATTCATATAAGTGGTTGCGTGCTGCTTCGCCTTGAACGGGAAGCCGGTCGCCAGAATCGTGCCGTCCAGATCGCGTGCATTGCTGCAACGCAGACGGTAGCCGTTCAGCTGCGCGCCCTGACCGCGGGTCGCGGTGAACAGTTCGTTACGCATTGGATCGTAAACAACGGCGACTTCAGTACGGCCTTTGATGCGTACTGCGATAGACACAGAGAAGTGTGGCAGGCGTTTGACGAAGTTGGTGGTGCCATCCAGTGGATCGATAACCCATTGAACATCCTGATCGGTACCTTCATGTTCACCGCTTTCTTCGGTGATGATGGTGTGCTGCGGGTAAGATTTGCGGATCGTTTCGATAATAATCGCTTCTGCGGCTTTATCGACGTTCGTCACGAAATCATTGCTGCCTTTCTGGCTGGTTTCTACGGAGTCTGGGGTTTCGTAGTGTTTGGCAATTACATTACCCGCCTTGCGCGCTGCGCGCACGGCGATGGTCAGCATCGGATGCATCGGTCTCTCTCACTGGATGTTAAAGAACAGGAAAATCGGCGCAGAGTATAGCAGCGGGATCGGATTATGTCTCTCGTTTATGATAATATGCCCGAATATTCTTCAGACACTGAATCCAGACATCTAAAAATTATGCTGCAAAACATTCGAATCGTGCTGGTCGAAACATCGCACACCGGCAACATGGGCTCTGTGGCCCGCGCTATGAAAACCATGGGCTTAACGAACCTGTGGCTGGTGAATCCGCTGGTGAAACCAGACTCTCAGGCTATTGCTCTGGCGGCCGGCGCCAGCGACGTGATCGGGAATGCGCAGATCGTGGACACCCTGGATGAAGCCCTGGCCGGTTGCAGCCTGGTGGTGGGCACCAGCGCGCGCTCCCGTACGCTGCCCTGGCCGATGCTGGACCCGCGCGAATGCGGCCTGAAAAGCATCTCAGAAGCGGAACAGGCGCCGGTTGCACTGGTGTTTGGCCGTGAACGCGTTGGCCTGACCAACGAGGAATTACAGAAGTGCCACTATCACGTGGCGATTGCCGCCAACCCGGAATACAGCTCGCTGAATCTGGCGATGGCGGTGCAGGTGATTGCCTACGAAGTGCGCATGGCATGGCTGGCGACGCATGAGAAACCGGTGGAACCTAAAGAAGAGACGGCCTACCCGCTGGTGGACGACCTTGAGCGTTTCTACGGTCATCTGGAACAGACGCTGCTCTCAACTGGCTTTATCCGTGAAGGCCACCCGGGCCAGGTGATGAATAAGCTGCGCCGTATGTTCACCCGCGCGCGTCCGGAAAGCCAGGAGCTGAACATCCTGCGCGGGATTCTGGCGTCGATTGAGCAGAAGAATAAAGCGTAGTGTCGATTTCCCCCTCTCCCCGTGGGAGAGGGCTGGGGTGAGGGCATCAGGCCGCACCTATATTATGAAGGCACAGAAGGTTAAATACCTGACTAAAACAGTCAAGTAAATAGTTGACCAATTTAGTCAGGAATGTCAGACTTGGCCCTGCTATGCAATACCCCCATTTTACAATAAAAAACCCCGGGCAGGGGCGAGTTTGAGGTTAAGTAAGACATGAGACTGACATCTAAAGGGCGTTATGCCGTGACCGCGATGCTGGACGTTGCGCTCAACTCCGAAGCGGGCCCGGTTCCGTTGGCTGATATTTCTGAACGACAAGGGATCTCCCTCTCTTACCTGGAACAGCTGTTCTCCAGACTGCGTAAAAATGGACTGGTGTCCAGCGTTCGTGGCCCGGGCGGCGGTTATCTGCTGGGTAAAGACGCGGGCAGTATTGCGGTTGGCGAAGTGATTAGCGCGGTTGACGAATCCGTTGACGCGACCCGTTGCCAGGGTAAAGGCGGCTGTCAGGGCGGCGATAAGTGCCTGACCCACGCGCTGTGGCGCGATCTGAGCGACCGTCTGACCGGCTTCCTGAATAACATCACCCTGGGTGAACTGGTTAATAACCAGGAAGTTCTGGATGTCTCTGGTCGTCAGCATAGTCAGGATTCACAGCGCAGCACCCGTTCGCAGGACGCAATCGACGTTAAACTGCGCGCGTAATAAAAAGATAAGTATTTCAGAATCAGGCCGGGGCGTTAGCTCGCCCCGTGTACTCGGTCGTACATCCAGCCGGTTGCCTGATTCCTTGCATTGAAGCGATGTACGGAGTTTATAGAGCAATGAAATTACCGATTTATCTCGATTACTCCGCAACCACGCCGGTGGACCCGCGTGTTGCCGAGAAAATGATGCAGTGTCTGACCCTGGACGGAAACTTTGGTAACCCAGCTTCCCGTTCTCACCGTTTTGGCTGGCATGCTGAAGAGGCGGTTGATATCGCCCGTAATCAGATTGCTGACCTGGTTGGTGCCGATCCGCGTGAAATTGTTTTCACCTCCGGCGCGACCGAATCCGACAACCTGGCGATCAAAGGTGCGGCCAACTTTTATCAGAAAAAAGGCAAGCACATCATCACCAGCAAAACCGAACACAAAGCCGTGCTGGACACCTGCCGTCAGCTGGAGCGTGAAGGGTTCGAAGTGACTTACCTGGCGCCGCAGAGCAACGGGATCATCGACCTGAAAGAGCTCGAAGCGGCGATGCGCGATGACACCATCCTGGTTTCCATCATGCACGTTAACAACGAAATCGGCGTTGTGCAGGACATCGCGACCATCGGCGAAATGTGCCGTGCGCGCGGCATCATCTACCACGTGGATGCGACCCAGAGCGTGGGCAAACTGCCTATCGACCTGAGCCAGCTGAAAGTGGACCTGATGTCCTTCTCCGGTCACAAAATCTATGGCCCGAAAGGCATCGGCGCGCTGTACGTTCGTCGTAAGCCACGTATCCGCATCGAAGCACAGATGCACGGCGGCGGTCACGAGCGCGGCATGCGTTCCGGTACGCTGCCTGTTCACCAGATCGTGGGCATGGGCGAAGCGTATCGCATCGCGAAAGAAGAGATGGAAACCGAGATGGCACGCCTGCGTACGCTGCGTAACCGTCTGTGGGACGGCGTGAAAGATATGGAAGAAGTGTATCTGAACGGCGATCTCGAGCAGGGCGCGCCAAACATCCTTAACGTCAGCTTCAACTATGTTGAAGGCGAATCGCTGATCATGGCGCTGAAAGACCTGGCGGTTTCTTCCGGTTCTGCCTGTACGTCTGCAAGCCTGGAGCCATCCTACGTGCTGCGTGCGCTGGGCATGACTGACGAGCTGGCACACAGCTCTATCCGTTTCTCTTTAGGTCGTTTTACTACCGAAGAAGAGATTGACTACACCATCAAGCTGGTTCGTAACTCCATCGGCCGTCTGCGCGACCTTTCTCCACTGTGGGAAATGTTCAAGCAGGGCGTGGATCTGAACAGCATTGAATGGTCACATCACTAATCGGTACATAAGGAGAATTCAATCATGGCATACAGCGAAAAAGTTATCGATCATTACGAGAACCCGCGCAACGTTGGCTCTTTTGACAACAGCGATGAATCTGTCGGTAGCGGTATGGTTGGCGCGCCAGCGTGTGGCGACGTGATGAAGTTGCAGATTAAAGTCAACAATGAAGGTATCATTGAAGACGCGCGCTTCAAGACCTACGGCTGCGGTTCAGCTATCGCTTCCAGCTCCCTGGTCACCGAATGGGTGAAGGGCAAGTCTCTGGACGAAGCACAGGCAATCAAGAACACGGATATTGCTGAAGAACTCGAACTGCCGCCGGTGAAAATTCACTGCTCAATTCTGGCAGAAGACGCGATCAAAGCCGCCATTGCGGATTACAAAAGCAAACGTGAAGCAAAATAATTGAGGTTTGAGTATGTCGATTACCCTTAGCGACAGCGCTGCCGCGCGAGTAAGCTCTTTTCTGGCGAACCGTGGTAAAGGCTTTGGCCTGCGACTGGGCGTACGTACCTCCGGCTGTTCTGGTATGGCTTACGTACTGGAGTTTGTTGACGAACCGGCGTCTGATGACACCGTGTTTGAAGACAAAGGCGTGAAGGTGGTGGTCGATGGCAAAAGCCTGCAATTCCTCAACGGCACTCAGCTGGACTTCGTAAAAGAAGGCCTGAACGAAGGGTTCAAATTCACGAACCCGAACGTCAAAGACGAGTGTGGTTGCGGCGAAAGCTTCCACGTTTAACCGCGCGTCATCCGAAACCCCACCGTGGCTTTGCTACGCGTGGGGTTTGTTCTAACAGGCTACCCCTGAGATTGTTATGGATTACTTCACTCTCTTCGGACTACCCGCTCAATACCCGATCGATCTCCAGGCGCTGACGGTCCGTTTTCAGGATCTCCAGCGTCAGTACCATCCGGATAAATTCGCCAGCGGGACGCAGGCAGAGCAGCTGGCTGCGGTATCACACTCCGCAACCATCAACCAGGCCTGGCAAACGCTGCGTCATCCGCTGGCGCGTGCAGAATATCTGCTCTCGCTCCACGGTTTCGATCTGGCGAGCGAACAGCATACCGTGCGCGACACGGCGTTTCTGATGGAACAGCTGGAGCTGCGCGAAGAGCTGGATGAAATCGAACAGGCTAAAGACGAAGCGCGTCTGGAAAGCTTTATCACGCGCGTAAAGGGCATGTTCGATACCCGCCATCAGCAGATGGTAGAGCAACTGAACAACGAGACCTGGGACGTGGCGGCAGACACTGTGCGCAAACTCCGTTTTCTCGATAAACTGCGAAGCAGTGCTGAACAACTCGAAGAAAAGCTGCTCGATTTTTAATTTCGGAAGCAATTATGGCCTTATTACAAATTAGTGAGCCTGGCTTAAGTGCCGCACCGCACCAGCGTCGTCTGGCGGTCGGTATTGATCTGGGCACCACCAATTCTCTCGTGGCGACCGTGCGTAGCGGCCAGGCGGAAACGCTGGCTGACGAGCAGGGGCGCCATCTGCTGCCTTCCGTGGTCCACTACCAGCAGCAGGGCCACGCGGTCGGGTTTGATGCCCGGGCTAACGCCGCGCGCGATCCGGCCAATACCATCAGCTCCGTCAAGCGCATGATGGGCCGCTCGCTGGCTGATATCCAGACCCGTTACCCGCATCTGCCGTATCAGCTCCAGGCCAGCGAAAACGGCCTGCCGATGATCGCAACGTCTGCCGGTCTGCTGAACCCGATTCGCGTTTCTGCTGACATCCTCAAAGCGCTGGCGGCACGCGCCACGGCGACGCTCGGCGGCGATCTCGACGGCGTGGTGATCACCGTTCCGGCCTACTTTGACGATGCACAGCGTCAGGGCACCAAGGACGCCGCGCGTCTGGCGGGCCTGCACGTGTTGCGTCTGCTGAACGAACCGACGGCGGCGGCCATTGCCTACGGCCTCGATTCCGGTCAGGAAGGGGTGATTGCGGTTTACGATCTCGGCGGCGGGACGTTTGATATCTCAATCCTGCGCCTGAGCCGCGGGGTGTTTGAAGTGCTGGCGACCGGCGGGGATTCCGCGCTCGGCGGCGATGACTTCGACCATCTGCTGGCAGACTACATCCGCGAGCAGGCGGGCATCAGCGATCGCAGCGATGCGCGCGTGCAGCGTGAACTGCTGGATGCCGCCATCGACGCCAAAATCACCCTGAGCGATGCACAGTCCGTCAGCGTGAACGTCGCAGGCTGGCAGGGTGAACTCACCCGCGACCAGTTCAGCGAACTGATTGCGCCTCTGGTTAAGCGTACCCTGCTGGCCTGCCGTCGCGCATTGAAAGATGCGGGCGTGGAGGCCAGCGAGGTGCTGGAAGTGGTCATGGTTGGCGGCTCAACCCGCGTGCCGCTGGTGCGCGAGCGCGTGGGCGAATTCTTTGGCCGCACGCCGCTGACCTCTATCGACCCGGACAAAGTGGTTGCTGTGGGTGCCGCTATCCAGGCCGATATCCTGGTCGGCAACAAGCCGGACAGCGAAATGCTGCTGCTGGACGTCATCCCGCTGTCTCTGGGTTTAGAAACCATGGGCGGCCTGGTGGAGAAAGTCATTCCGCGTAACACCACCATTCCGGTGGCGCGCGCGCAGGAGTTTACTACCTTCAAAGACGGCCAGACCGCGATGTCCATCCATGTGATGCAGGGCGAGCGCGAGCTGGTGCAGGACTGCCGCTCTCTGGCGCGCTTTGCGCTGCGCGGCATTCCGGCGCTGCCAGCGGGCGGGGCGCATATTCGCGTCACCTTCCAGGTGGATGCGGACGGCCTGCTGAGCGTCACGGCGATGGAAAAATCGACCGGCGTGGAATCGTCCATCCAGGTGAAGCCGTCCTACGGCCTGACCGATGGCGAAATCGCCTCCATGATTCAGGACTCAATGAGCTACGCCGAGCAGGATGTGAAGGCGCGTATGCTGGCTGAACAAAAAGTGGAAGCCGCACGCGTGCTGGAAAGCCTGAACGGCGCGCTCGCTGCCGATGCCGCGCTGTTAAGCGCCGCTGAGCGCCAGGTCATTGACGACGCTGCCGCGCGCTTACGCGCAGTCGCTGAAGGCAATGACGCTGACGCAATAGAAGAAGCCATTAAAAACGTTGATAAACAAACCCAGGACTTCGCCGCTCGCCGCATGGACAAATCTGTCCGCGTCGCGCTGAAAGGCCAGTCCGTGGACGAGGTTTAATATGCCAAAGATTGTAATTTTGCCTCATGCGGACCTCTGTCCGGATGGCGCTGTTCTGGAAGCGAAGACCGGTGAAACCATTCTCGATGTTGCCCTGCGTGCAGGTATCGAAGTGGAACACGCCTGTGAAAAATCCTGTGCCTGCACCACCTGCCACTGCATCGTGCGTGAAGGTTTTGATTCTCTCGCCGAGAGCACCGAAGACGAAGACGACATGCTGGATAAAGCATGGGGTCTGGAGCCAGACAGCCGCCTGAGCTGCCAGGCCGCGGTGACCGATGAAGATCTGGTCGTGGAGTTCCCACGCTACACCATCAACCACGCACGCGAGCATTGATATGGGACTGAAGTGGACAGACAGCCGTGAAATCGGCGAGGCGCTCTACGACGCGAACCCGGATCTCGATCCGAAGACCGTACGATTCACCGACATGCATCAGTGGATTTGCGATCTGGAAGATTTTGACGACGATCCAAACGCATCCAATGAAAAAATTCTGGAGGCGATTCTGTTAGTCTGGTTAGATGAAGCAGAGTAAATCACTTAACGGGCTGCCTTCAGGCGGCCCGTTTGCTAATAAGGATAAATAAAATGACCGAAGCGATGAAGATTACGCTCTCGAATCAGCCTGCTGACGCACGCTGGGGCGAAAAAGCCACCTACAGCATCAACAACGACGGTATTACCCTGCACCTGACGGGCAATGATGATTTGGGCCTGATCCAGCGCGCCGCGCGTAAAATTGACGGCCTTGGCATTAAGCATGTGTCGCTGGAAGGCGAAGGCTGGGACACCGACCGCAGCTGGGCATTCTGGGCAGGCTACAAAGGGCCGAAAGGCACCCGCAAAATCGAGTGGGCGAACCTCGACGAAGCCGGTCAGAAAGAGCTGGAAAGCCGCCTGAAAATTATCGACTGGGTACGCGATACCATCAACGCCCCGGCGGAAGAGTTAGGCCCTGAGCAGCTGGCGCAGCGCGCGGTTGACCTGCTGTGCGGCGTGGCGGGCGACAAGATGTCTTACCGCATCACCAAAGGCGAAGACCTGCGCGAGCAGAATTACATGGGTATCCACACCGTGGGCCGTGGTTCTGAGCGTCCTCCGGTCCTGCTGGCGCTGGACTACAACCCAACCGGCGATAAAGAAGCGCCGGTCTTTGCCTGTCTGGTCGGGAAAGGCATCACCTTCGACACCGGCGGCTACAGCCTGAAGCAGAGCGCGTTCATGGACTCTATGAAGTCCGATATGGGCGGCGCGGCCACCGTTACCGGTGCGCTGGCGTTCGCCATCACACGTGGTCTGAATAAGCGCGTGAAGCTCTACCTGTGCTGCGCGGACAACATGGTGAGCGGCAACGCCTTCAAGCTGGGCGACATCATTCGCTACCGCAACGGTAAAAACGTTGAGGTGATGAACACCGACGCCGAAGGCCGTCTGGTGCTGGCCGATGGTCTGATCGACGCCTCTGCGCAGAAGCCGGAGCTGATCATCGACATGGCGACCCTGACCGGCGCGGCGAAAACGGCCCTGGGTAACGACTACCACGCGCTGTTCAGCTTCGACGACAAGCTGGCCGCTCGCCTGCTGGCCAGCGCGGCGGCGGAAAACGAACCGTTCTGGCGTTTGCCGCTGGCCGAGTTCCACCGCAGCCAGCTGCCGTCTAACTTTGCCGAGCTGAACAACACCGCGAGCGCGGCGTACCCGGCGGGGGCAAGCACCGCAGCAGG
Source organism: Enterobacter cloacae complex sp. 6730903 (assembly GCF_048283985.1). NCBI lineage: Bacteria > Pseudomonadati > Pseudomonadota > Gammaproteobacteria > Enterobacterales > Enterobacteriaceae > Enterobacter > Enterobacter cloacae complex sp. 6730903. The sequence continues at coordinate 42,929 of NZ_JBLVXX010000001.1, forward strand.
CTTCCTGTCTCACTTCGTTGAGAACTACCATGAAGGCTGGCTGCACATTGACTGCTCCGCAACCTACCGTAAAGCAGCGGTTGAGCAGTGGTCTGCGGGTGCGACCGGTCTGGGTGTGCGTACCGTGGCGAACCTGCTGACGGCTGAGTAATCTTTTTTGCCCTCACCCTAACCCTCTCCCACAGGGAGAGGGGATGGTTTGCTCTCTCTCCCTTGAGGGAGAGGGCCGGGGTGAGGGGGAAATGCATCATCTGGAATTGTTATGTCCGAAACCAAAAACGAATTAGAAACCCTGCTGGAGCAGGCGGCGACCGAACCCACCCACCGTCCGGCCTTTTTCCGCACGCTGCTGGAATCCACCGTCTGGGTGCCGGGCACCGCGGCGGAAGGGGAGCAGGTTGTCGAAGACAGCGCGCTGGATCTGCTGCACTGGGAGAAAGACGACGGCACCTCGGTGATCCCGTTCTTTACCTCGCTCGAGGCCTTGCAGGAAGCGGTAGAAGACGAACAGGCGTTCGTGGTGATGCCGGTGCGCACGTTGTTCGAAATGACCCTGGGGCAGACGCTGTTCCTCAACGCCAAACTGCCGACCGGGAAAGAGTTTACTCCGCGCGAAATCAGCCACCTGATTGGTGACGAGGGCAACCCGCTCAGCACTCAGGAGGTGCTGGAAGGGGGCGAAACGCTGCTGCTGTCTGAAGTGGCCGAGCCGCCTGCGCAGATGATTGACTCCCTGACCACGCTGTTTAAAACCATCAAGCTGGTAAAACGCGCGTTCCTCTGCTCCATCAAAGAGAGCGCTGACGAAAAGCCTGTTCTGCTGATAGGGATTGAGGCCGACGGCGATATCGACGAGATCATCCAGGCGGCGGGAAGCGTAGCAACCGACACCCTGCCGGGCGATGAGCCGATTGATATCTGTCAGGTGAAGAAAGGTGAGAAGGGGATCAGCCACTTTATTACCGAGCACATCACCCCGTTCTACGAGCGTCGCTGGGGCGGCTTCCTGCGCGATCTCAAGACCAACCGCATTATCTGATTACGGCGGGGTGATCTTCACCCCGTTGCTTCCAGCAGCAGTAAATCCATCAGCAGCACCAGATTCGACTCAAACGACGTCACCCCTGCGGCTTCGGCGGCGAAATGTACCGCTTCGTCATAGAGGGCAAAATGCACGTCCGCCATGCCCGCCAGCGTATTGGCCGACGCGCGGGTAAACGCGACGATGGTCATGCCGACGTTTTTGGCGATCCGCGCTTTATCCAGTACCTGCTCCGTTTCGCCGCTGCGTGAAACGGCAATAAACACCTGATAGCGCGCGGCGTTGCTGAGAAAAATATTCCGGCTGTCTCCCGGCCCGGAGATGAACGCCGTTTTTCCCAGCACCTGCAACTTCTTGGTCAGGTACTCGGCAAAAAGATACGAAAACCCGGCGCCGTAGAGAAAGAAGCTCTCTTTCTGGCGCAGCAGGCTGGCAAACTGCTGGCGTTTGTCCTGAGTGACCCACTGGAAGGTCTGCTGATAGTTGGCAACGAACCGGGTAAAAAGCGCGGGCATTTCCGCATGTTGCTCAGGCTGTACGGTGATATGCGGCGTGTCAGAAAGCAGCTGCTTGCAGTGCCAGATAAACTCGCTAAAGCCGCTAAACCCCAGCTTCTGGCACAACCGCATAATCGTCGCGGTGGAGACAAATGTCGCCTGCGCCAGCTCGCGCACCGTGATGTTGCCCACCAGCAGCGGATGCTCAGTGAGGTGGGCGAGGACGCGATACTCCGCGCGGGTCAGCGACGACCCGCGCGTTAACAGCGTTGCCAGGCGGTTATCCATTATTTCGCCGGTTCAACCGGCAGATCGTCCCGTGCACCCCATTCACTCCAGGCGCCGTCGTACAGGGTCGCGTCATTCGCGCCAAGGGTAGCCAGCGCCAGGATCACCACGCAGGCCGTCACGCCGGAGCCGCAGCTGGCAATAACCGGACGATGCAAATCCACGCCCTGTCGTTCAAAAATGGCACGCAATTCATCGGTGGTTTTTAGCTCGCCTTCAAACACCAGATCGCCCCACGGCACGTTCAGTGCCCCCGGGATATGTCCTCGTTTCAGCCCCGGACGCGGCTCGTCCGCTTCTGCGTTGAAACGTGGAGCGGGACGCGCATCGACGATTTGCGCCGTCTTTTCGTGGCTCACGACCAGCACGTCGGTCAGGCGCTTGACCACGTTAGCGTCAAACGTCGCGTCAAATTCCCCTTCCGGCAGCGTGACGTCACCCTGCTGAAGCGGTAGTTCGTCGCGCTTCCAGCCTGCCAGTCCGCCCGCCAGAATCGATACCTTTTCCACGCCGAAGTTTTTCAGCATCCACCACGCCCGCGGCGCGGAAAACAGATTACCTTCATCGTAAACAACAAGATGTTTATCTTTGCTGATGCCCAGCTCGCGCATCGCCACGGAAAACGCTTCCGGGCGAGGCAGCATGTGCGGCAGGGGAGAGGTGTGATCGGAGAGGGCTTCGATATCAAAAAATACCGCGCCAGGCAGGTGCCCTGCACGGTATTCAGCGGGAACGTCACGATGCTCCTGGCCCGGAGGGGCCATGCGCGCGTCGATAATCTGAACTTCCGGGTCGTCGCCGTGCTCAATCAGCCAGTCGGCAGCGACAAAATATGAGGTGGACATGGTTGCCTCCATTCTTTTCCGTAAAAAAGGATTGTCGGTGTTTTTTCTGACACCGACAAGCTAACCACGTTCAACTCGCGAGCAAGCCCCTATTTTTTCACCGCTTCACCGTCCTGCCAGGCCTTTTGCAGCGCAGGCCAGTAGTCGCGGTTGGCTTCGATCATCTCATCCAGAATCGCTTTCGCGTGCTCCATGGTCGGCACGGTGCGGTTCAGGGTAAACGCCTGCAACGCTTTCTCGTAGCTGCCTTCGATGGTTGCCTCAACCAGCAGCTGTTCAGAGGCCAGCTGCTGCTGTAAAAGCGTCTGGTGGAACAGCGGCACCTGACCCACGCGGACAGGCTCCGGCCCTTCGGAGGTAATATAGGCAGGCACTTCCACCACTGCATCGTACGGCAGGTTGGTAATCGCCCCGCGGTTTTCCACCATCACCAGATGACGTTGGCGCAGGTTGAACGCCAGCGAACAGGCGACATCGACGATAAATTCGCCGTGAACACCTACGTGGAAGGCGTCCGGTAAGATCCCACTGCGCTGGTACTCTTCGGCGGCGGCAAACAGCTTTTTCTCACGCCCGTTCATCACTTCGTTGGCGCGGGTATAGTCCGGGTTCTGATGCTCCACAATCTGGTTCGGCATCAGGTAGTACTGTAGATACGGGTTCGGCAGGTACTCCGGGAAGTTATCCATAATCGGCTTGATGTTGCGCCAGGTTTTCACCCACGACGGATCCGAGTGCTGCGGGTCGGTTTTGGCAGCATCTTCCGTCAGCAGGCCAAACTTCGCGATATGTTTGCGCAGCTCCGGCAGCTTGTCCTCGCCGTCCACCCGCACGCGGGTAAACCAGCCGAAGTGGTTGAGGCCGAAATAGTCCACCTCCAGTTTATGACGATCCACGCCCAGAATGGCGCCCATATTGCGCATCGCGGCAACCGGCATATCGCAGATATTCAGCACGCGGGCGTTGGGGCGCAGGCGACGCACGCCCTCAGCGACAATCGCCGCCGGGTTGGAGTAGTTCACGATCCAGGCTTTCTCGTGCGCGTAGCGTTCCACCCGATCGATCAGCTCGACCATCGGCAGGATAGTACGCAGTCCGTAGGCCAGCCCGCCGGGGCCGCAGGTTTCCTGGCCGACCACGCCGTGGCGCAGCGGAATTTTTTCATCCTGCTCGCGCATTTTGTACTGTCCGACGCGCATCTGAGCAAAAACAAAATGCGCGCCGCTGAAGGCCACTTCCGGGTCGCTGGTGACGGTGAATTTGATGCTCTGGCTGTGGTCGCGAATAACCTTCTCCACCACGGGCGCAATGGTGTTCTGGCGCGCCTCATCAATGTCATACAGGCGGATCTCTGCCAGAGGGAAATCGTGCAGACGTACCATCAGGCTTTTCACTATACCTGGCGTGTAGGTGCTACCGCCGCCGGCAATCGACAGAATAAATGGGGGTGTAAACATCTTTAGCTCCTTTCAGAGAAACGTCTCAACGGCTTCTCGCATTTTTTTGACATGCAGCCCGTAGACCACCTGAACGTTGTTACCTTGTTTGATAACCCCTTTCGCGCCGGTCGCTTTCAGGCGCGGTTCGTCGATGATGGCGACGTCCTTCACCGTGACGCGTAAGCGGGTGTAGCAGTTATCCACTACCTCTATATTTTCCCGACCGCCCAGACCCACCACGATGGATTCGCCCAGCCCGTCGTTATTGCCCTTCGCCTGGTACTCCTGCTTGCTGTAAAGGCGCGTCTCCTGGTCCTCATCCTCACGCCCCGGCGTTTTCATGTTGAAGCGCAGGATCAGGAAGCGGAACACCACGAAATAAAGGGCGAACATGATCAGCCCGACCACGATGTACATGGGCCAGTTGGACTTCTCCGTGCCGAGCGGCAGGTTGTAGAGGATAAAATCGATAATCCCGTTGGCGCCGATGGCGTGAACGCCAAACAGCGAGAATAGCATCATGCCGATACCGGTCAGCACCGCATGCACCACGAACAAAAGCGGGGCGACAAACAGGAAGGAGAACTCAATCGGCTCGGTTACGCCGACCAGCAGCGAGGTCAGCGCCGCCGGGATCAGAATCGCTTTCGCAATCGCTTTACGCTCTGGCTTCGCGGTCATGTACATCGCCAGCGCGGCGGCAGGAAGGCCGAACATCTTGCTGATGCCGCGCGCATCCCACACCACGGTGCTGCTGAGCTGCTTCACGTCCGGGCAGGCCATCTCGGCGAAGTAGATATTGCGCGCGCCCTGATAAACCGTACCGCACACCTCCTGCGTACCGCCCAGTTCGGTATACAGGAACGGCGTATAGACCAGATGATGCAGGCCCGTCGGCACCAGAATGCGTTCAAGGAAACCGTAGATCGCCACGCCAAACGGACCGGACCCTTTGATCGCCAGCGCCAGGGCGCTTATTCCATGCTGTGCGTACGGCCAGAGTTCGCTCATGACCACGCCGAGCAGCATAGAGACAGGCAGCATCACAATCGCGACAAAGCAGTGGCCGGAGTAAATCGCCATCGCGCCGTTAAACTGGACACCGGAATATTTGTTGTACAGATAACCGGAGAGCGCCCCGGTCAGGATCCCGGCGAAAACGCCCATCTCCAGCACCTGAACGCCCAGCACCATGCTTTGTCCGGCGGCTTTCATCTGTTCCGCCGGGGCCAGTTCCCCCTGAAGCTGTAACGTCACGTTCATCGCGTTAATGAATACGATAAAGGTCACCAGCCCAATCAGCGCCGCGTAGCCTTTATCTCGGGTTGCCAGACCAATGGGGATCCCAACGGCAAATACCAGCGCCAGGTTGACCAGCACCGATACGGCAGATTTGGCGATCAGCTGGCCGACACTCTGGATCAGCGGATGGCCGAGAAACGGCAGGTACTCGGCCAGATTGCCGTTACCCAGCACATTCCCAAAGGCGATAAACAGACCGACGATGGGTAAGATAAGTACAGGTCCGTAAAGTGATTTTCCGAAATTTTGTAGGGCGTTCACGGCTCGTTTCATGGCTTTCTCTCTTATTGAACCGCGCACTCGGGGTGCGTCATGGTCATAAAACTAGCAGGCCTGATGCGAGCTTATCCAGCTATCTTCTTGTTTTAAAAACAAATGACGCGAAAGGTAACATGTTACGTTATGCGCTGTGATCGCGGTTCCAACACGGTGTGGCAGCGTGATGCCAATCTGCGAGGCGTTTTCAAGATTATAAAATTGGACTTTTTGTATTAACGAAACTTGCGGATAATACTTATCCGGACGACGACCAACAGGCCCATCAGGCCAGGGACACAGGATGAAACCGTTTCGCTTAGCTGCGATCTCTCTCGCGCTGCTCACCACCTTTACGCTTGTCGGCTGTGATAACAGCGATGACAAACCTCAGGCCGCTGCCCCCGCAGCGTCTACTGCATCAGAACAGAAAACCCCGGCAACACCGGATCCTGAAAAGCTGGCTAAGCTGGCCGCGCAGAGTCAGGGTAAGGCGTTGACGCTGCTGGATGCCTCTGAAGTGCAACTCGACGGCGCCGCGACGCTGGTTCTGACCTTCTCTGTACCGCTGGATCCCAGCCAGGATTTTGCGAAAACGGTGCACGTGGTAGATAAAAAAAGCGGCAAAGTGGACGGCGCCTGGGAACTGGCCCCCAATCTGAAAGAGCTGCGCCTGCGCCATCTGGAGCCGAATCGTAATCTGGTCGTCACCGTCGAACGTGATTTGCTGGCGCTGAACAAAGCGACATTCGGCATTGACTATGAAAAAGCGATCACCACCCGGGATGTTGAACCGACGGTCGGATTCGCCAGCCGCGGATCGCTGCTGCCGGGTAAGGTGGTGGAAGGGTTGCCAGTGATGGCGCTCAACGTCAACAATGTGGACGTGAACTTCTATCGTGTGAAGCCGGAGTCGCTGGCCTCGTTTGTCAGCCAGTGGGAGTACCGTAACTCGCTGACCAACTGGGAATCTGACAACCTGCTGAAGATGGCGGAACTGGTCTACACTGGCCGTTTCGACCTCAACCCGGCGCGCAACACGCGTGAAAAACTGCTCCTGCCGCTTAAAGATATTAAGCCGCTCCAGCAGTCTGGCGTCTATATCGCCGTGATGAATCAGGCTGGTCACTATAACTACAGTAACGCCGCGACGCTCTTTACCTTAAGTGATATTGGGCTGTCCGCTCACCGTTATCATAACCGCCTGGACATCTTCACCCAGAGTCTTGAAAACGGTGCGGCGCAGTCAGGCGTGACCATTACCCTTCTGAACGATAAAGGGCAGACCCTGGCCGAGGCGAACAGCGACGCCGATGGTCATGCGAAACTGGAAACCGATAAAGAAGCCGCGCTGATCCTGGCCAGTAAGGATGGCCAGACGACGCTTCTCGACCTCAAACTTCCGGCGCTGGATCTGGCGGAGTTTGATATCGCCGGTAACCCGGGTTACAGCAAACAGTTCTTTATGTTTGGCCCGCGCGATCTCTATCGTCCGGGTGAAACTGTGATCCTGAACGGCCTGCTTCGCGACAGCGATGGCAAACCGCTTCCCGATCAGCCGGTAAAACTTGACGTGCTGCGTCCGGACGGACAGGTGGCGCGTACGGTCGTTGTGCAACCTGAGAACGGCCTTTATCGCTTCAACTATCCGCTTGATAGCGGCGCCCAGACCGGCATGTGGCATATTCGCGCGAATACGGGCGATAACCAGCAGCGCATGTGGGATTTCCACGTCGAAGATTTTATGCCTGAGCGTATGGCGCTGAATCTGACCGGGCAAAAAACGCCGGTTTCCCCGCAAGATAATGTCGACTTTAACGTTGTGGGCTATTACCTGTATGGCGCGCCAGCTAACGGCAATTCTCTGCAAGGCCAGCTTTTCCTGCGTCCGCTACGTGACGCGGTGCCTGCACTGCCTGGCTTCCAGTTCGGTGATATTGCCGAGGAGAACCTGAGCCGCAGCCTGGATGAAGTTCAGCTTACGCTGGACGAACAGGGGCGCGGACAGGTTACCACCGAAAGCCAGTGGAAAGAGGTGCACTCGCCGCTGCAACTGATTTTGCAGGCCAGCCTGCTGGAATCAGGTGGGCGTCCGGTAACGCGACGCGCCGAGCAGGCTATCTGGCCTGCGGCTGAACTTCCGGGGATCCGCCCACAGTTCGCCAGCAAGGCCGTTTACGACTACCGTACCGATACCACCGTCAATCAGCCGATTGTCGATGAAAACGGCAACGCCAGCTTTGACATCGTCTATGCCGATGCCAGCGGGACGAAAAAAGCGGTATCCGGTTTGCAGGTGCGTCTGATCCGTGAGCGTCGCGACTACTTCTGGAACTGGTCCGAGAGTGAGGGCTGGCAGTCCCAGTTTGATCAAAAAGATCTGGTTGAGGGCGAACAGGAGCTAAACCTCAAGGCCGATGAAACCGGTAAAGTCACCTTCCCGGTGGAGTGGGGCTCATACCGTCTGGAAGTGAAAGCCCCTGATGACATGGTCAGCAGCGTGCGCTTCTGGGCGGGGTACAGCTGGCAGGATAACAGCGATGGCACGGGCGCTGCTCGCCCGGATCGTGTGACGCTGAAACTGGATAAGCCATCCTATCAGCCAGGCGATACCATCAACCTGCATATTGCAGCGCCAGCCGCAGGCAAGGGCTATGCAATGATCGAATCCAGCGAAGGACCGCTGTGGTGGAAAGAGATTGACGTGCCAGCAAACGGTCTGGATCTCGCCATTCCGGTGGATAAGGCCTGGAAACGTCACGATCTTTACCTCAGCACGCTGGTGGTTCGTCCTGGCGATAAATCCAAATCCGCCACGCCAAAACGGGCGGTTGGCCTGCTGCATCTGCCAATGGGAGACGAAAATCGTCGCCTGAACATCGCACTGGATAACCCGCAAAAAATGCGTCCGAACCAGACGCTTTCTGTGAAAGTGAAAGCCAGCGTAAAAGAGGGGACTGTGCCACAGAAGGTGAACGTGCTGGTCTCGGCTGTCGATAGCGGCGTGCTGAACATTACCGACTACGTCACGCCGGATCCGTGGGAAGCTTTCTTCGGTCAGAAGCGCTATGGCGCGGACATCTATGATGTTTACGGCCAGGTGATTGAAGGTCAGGGACGTCTGGCCGCACTGCGCTTCGGCGGAGACGGCGATGAACTGAAACGCGGCGGTAAGCCACCGGTGAACCATGTCACCATAATTGCCCAGCAGGCGCAGCCGGTTACGCTTGATGCCAACGGCGAAGGCACCATCACGCTGCCGATTGGCGATTTCAACGGCGAACTGCGTCTGATGGCGCAGGCCTGGACGGAAGACGATTTCGGCAGCAGCGAAAGCAAAATCATTGTAGCGGCACCGATTATTACCGAGCTTAATACGCCGCGATTCCTCGCAAGTGGCGATACCTCTCGCCTGACGCTGGACCTGACCAACCTTACTGACCAGCCGCAAACGCTGAACATTGCGTTAACCGCAACCGATAAGTTGTCGCTCGAAGGCGCTCAGCCAGAGCCGGTTAAGCTGCCGCCTGGCGCACGTACCACCCTATTTATTCCGGTGCGTGCCCTGGAGGGCTATGGCGATGGGGAAGTGACTGCTCAGGTGACGGGACTTCAGCTCCCTGGTGAGACGTTTGCGCCGCAGCAGAAGAGCTGGAAAATTGGCGTGCGTCCCGCATTCCCGGCGCAAACCGTGAATACGGGTACGATGCTGAACCCTGGCGAATCCTGGAGCGCGCCAGCACAGCATATCGCCGGTTTCTCGCCTGCCACGCTACAGGGGCAGCTGTTGCTCAGCGGTAAACCACCTTTGAACCTGGCGCGCTACATTCGTGAACTTCAGGCCTATCCGTATGGATGTCTTGAGCAGACCACCAGCGGCCTGTTCCCGTCCCTCTACACCAACGCGGCACAGCTGAAGGCACTGGGCATTAAGGGCGATACTGACGATAAACGCCGTGCGGCCATTGATATCGGGATCTCCCGTCTGCTGCAAATGCAGCGTGACGATGGCGGTTTTGCCTTGTGGGATAAAAACGGCCCGGAAGAGTACTGGCTGACCGCCTATGTCACGGACTTCCTGGTGCGGGCAGGGGAGCAGGGTTACAGCGTGCCTGCCGAGGCAGTGAATAACGCCAACAGCCGACTGCTGCGCTATTTACAGGATCCGGGGATGATGTCCATCCGCTACAGCGACGACACCCAGGCCAGCAAATTTGCTGTCCAGGCGTATGCTTCGCTGGTGCTGGCTCGTCAGCAAAAAGCGCCGCTCGGTGCGCTGCGTGAAATCTGGGATCGCCACGCTCAGGCTGCTTCCGGGCTTCCGTTGATGCAGCTGGGCATGGCACTCAAACTGATGGGGGATGCACCGCGCAGCCAGCAGGCGCTGGATCTGGCTCTCAAAACTCCCCGTAACGACAGCCGAAACTGGATGGCGGATTACGGCAGCCAGCTGCGTGATAATGCCCTGATGCTCTCCCTGCTGGAAGAGTACAAGCTGCTGCCGGATGCGCAAAACAGGCTGCTGAACGCGTTATCTGAAGACGCGTTCAGCCAGCGCTGGCTGTCTACCCAGGAGAGCAATGCGCTGTTCCTGGCCGGACGTTCACTGCAAACCTTGTCAGGTGCGTGGCAGGCAACGACCAGCCTCTCTGAACAGACCCAGAGCAGTGATAAAGCGCAGGTAGAAAACCTGAACGGCGCTCAGCTTGATGCGTTGCAGGTGACGAATACCGGCACTACGCCGCTGTGGGTACGACTGGACACGACTGGCTATCCGGAGTATGCGCCTCAGCCATCCTCTAATGTCTTGCAGATTGAACGTCATATCCTGGCGACAGACGGCGGCAGCAAGTCGCTCTCTTCTCTGAAGAGCGGTGAACTGGTTCTGGTATGGCTGGAAGTGAAGGCCAGCCAGAACGTGCCGGATGCGCTGGTGGTGGATCTACTCCCGGCAGGTCTGGAGCTGGAAAACCAGAATCTGGCGAGCAGCAGCGCCAGCTTGCAGGACAGCGGCAGTGAAGTGCAAAACCTGCTCAATCAGATGCAACAGTCTGATATTCAGCACATGGAATTCCGCGACGATCGCTTTGTGGCCGCGGTGCCGGTCAATGAAGGTCAGCCGGTCACGCTGGTTTACCTGGCCCGTGCCGTTACGCCGGGAACCTACCAGGTGCCTGTTCCGATGGTCGAGTCCATGTATGTTCCGCAGTGGCGGGCAACGGGGGCGGCCAGTGGCCCGCTGATCGTTGTTCCGTAAAATGCGGATAGCACGCCTGATTCGCTCCCGCTGGCTGTGGCTGGCGGGAGCGCTTCTCGTTTCAGGGGGGCTGATTGTCGTCGCTGACCGCGTGTGGCCGTTGCCCCTGAAAGAGGTCAACCCTGCGCGAGTGGTCGTGGATGAGCAGGGTGTTCCGCTGTGGCGTTTTGCCGACAGCGAAGGCATCTGGCGCTATCCGGTTACCATTGAAGAGGTTTCACCACGCTATCTCGAGGCGCTGATCCAGTATGAAGATCGCTGGTTCTGGGATCACCCGGGCGTCAATCCGCTTTCTGTACTGCGTGCCGCCTGGCAGGATCTCACCTCCGGGAGAGTGGTTTCCGGCGGGAGCACGCTTACCATGCAGGTGGCACGCCTTCTGGATCCGCATCCGCGTACCTTTGGCGGCAAATTCCGTCAGCTCTGGCGGGCGATGCAGCTGGAGTGGCATCTCTCCAAGCGTGAAATCCTGACGCTGTATCTCAACCGTGCCCCGTTTGGCGGCACGTTGCAGGGCGTGGGCGCGGCAAGCTGGACTTACCTTGGCAAACCGCCGTCTCAGCTGAGCTATTCCGACGCGGCGCTGCTGGCTGTACTGCCACAGGCACCCAGCCGTCTGCGCCCGGACCGCTGGCCGGAGCGTGCCGAAGCGGCGCGGAACAAAGTGCTCGACCGCATGCTGACTCAGGGCGTCTGGTCTGAAAAGCAGGTCAAAGAGTCCCGTGAAGAGCCGGTCTGGCTGGCCCCCCGGCAGATGCCGCAGCTGGCGCCGCTCCTTTCCCGCATGATGCTGAGTAAAAGTCGTGACACAAAAATAGTCACCACGCTTGATGCAGCATTGCAACGACAGCTTGAAGAGCTGGCAATGAACTGGAAATCACGCCTGCCTGCCCGCAGTTCGCTGGCGATGATCGTCGTGGATCATACATCCATGAAAGTGCGTGGCTGGGTAGGCTCGGTAGATATCAATGATGACAGCCGTTTCAGCCACGTGGATATGGTCAATGCGATCCGATCGCCGGGATCGGTCCTCAAGCCATTCATCTATGGCATGGCGCTGGACGATGGTCTGATCCATCCCGCTTCGTTATTACAGGATGTGCCAAGAAAAACGGGGGATTATCGTCCCGGCAACTTTGACAGCGGCTTCCATGGGCCGGTCAGTATGAGCGAAGCCCTGGTGCGTTCCCTCAACCTGCCTGCGGTGCAGGTTCTGGAAGCGTACGGCCCAAAACGTTTTGCCGGAATGCTGAGCAACGCGGGATTACCGCTCATTCTGCCTGCGGGGGCACAGCCCAACCTCTCCCTGATCCTGGGGGGTGCAGGCGCACGGCTGGCTGATATCGCTGCCGCCTATAGCGCCTTTGCGCGTCAGGGTAAGGCGGGCCGACTGCGTTTACAGCCGGGCGATCCGCTGATCGAACGTCCGCTGCTGTCGCCGGGGGCGGCGTGGATCATTCGTCGCATTCTCGCTAATGAAGCACAGCCCCTGCCGGACAGTGCGCTGCCCCAGGTTGCGCCGCTGGCGTGGAAAACGGGCACCAGCTATGGCTACCGGGATGCCTGGGCCATCGGCCTGAATGCCCGGTATGTCATTGGAATCTGGACCGGACGCCCGGACGGCACGCCCGTTGCCGGGCAGTTTGGTTTCGCCAGCGCGGTACCGCTCCTGAATCAGGTCAATAATATGCTTCAGTCCCGCTCGATGGTGGATGAAGCGCGCCTGCCGCGCGATCCGCGTCCTGCAAGCGTAGGACGGGGCGTGATTTGCTGGCCGGGCGGCCAGTCCCTGCCTGAAGGGAGCGAAAACTGTCGGCGTCGGCTGTCAACCTGGCTGCTGGAAGGCAGTGAACCGCCTACGCTGCTGCTGCCGGAACAGGAAGGTATTCGCGGGATCCGTTTCCCGGTCTGGCTGGATAAAGAAGGCAAACGCGTTGCGGCGGATTGTCCTGATGCGACAGAGAAAGTGCTGGATGTCTGGCCGCTGCCGCTGGAGCCCTGGCTGCCTGCTGCCGAAAAACGGGCTGCTCGTCTCCCCGCCCGTTCAGCGGTTTGCCCTCCGCTGGATAACCATAATGCGGCGCCGCTGATGTTGTCAGGCGTCAGAGAAGGGGCGGTAATTAAACGTCTTCCAGGTGAGAAAAATATTACCCTCAACGTTTCAACCAGCGGCGGAGAGGGGCAACGATGGTGGTTTTTGAATGGCGAACCGCTGGACGGGCATCAGAAGAATTATTCACTACAATTATATTTACCGGGTAAATATCAATTAATTGTATTGGATGAAACAGGACAAACGGCGACGGTGAATTTTGAATTAGATCGCTAAGTGTTACTCCTCAAGAGTTAGCTTGATAATTATCAATATTCGTTCCTGAAAAAAAACGAGAATGCGTTTTTATTTGAAGGAACGAGCAATGAAAAAAAATAAACATCAGGGAGAAGGGCTTATTCCCGCCATATCCCGGCGTCAGTTTATTCAGGCAGGGTCGGCGCTCGCCGCCCTGCCGTTTGTCGTCAAAACCGGCAAAGTACAGGCACAGGGCGCGGCGGTTTCAGACGCTACGCCTGAAGAAAAAGTGGTGCAAACCTGTAGTACGTTTGACTGCGGCGGCAAGTGTGATATTCGTGCTCACGTCAGTGATGGCGTTGTGACCCGAATTTCAACGCGTCCGGATAACGCGCTGGATCCGCAGATGCCAGTGATGCGCGCCTGCGTTCGTGGTCGGGCTTATCGGAAATTTGTTTATCACCCCGATCGACTGAAATATCCAATGAAACGTGTAGGTAAACGTGGTGAAGGAAAATTCGAGCGTATTACCTGGGATGAAGCCACCACCCTTATTGCGAATCAATTAAAAACTATTACGCAAAAATACGGTGCTGCGTCACGATATGTTCATGTGGGCACCGCGGTGTCCGGCGGGACCTTTTCCGGCGATAAAATGGTTCGTCGTCTGCTCAACTTAACCGGCGGCTATCTCGAAAGCTATCACTCGGTCAGTATGGGTAACACGGCGGCGGCAACGCCGTATACCTATGGCACCGCCGCCAGCGGCAGCTCTCTGGACACGCTGCTGGACACCAAACTGGTCATTCTCTGGGGGCATAACCCGACGGAAACCATCTTCGGGCACAGCAACCACTTCTACCAGAAGATGAAGCAAAACGGCACGCGCTTCATTGTTGTCGACCCACGTTATTCCGATACGGTTTCCTCCCTTGCCGATCAGTGGATCCCATTGCTTCCCACAACAGACAACGCCCTGATGGACGCGATGATGTATGTGATCGTCACGGAGAATCTGCACGATCGCGACTTTATTCAGCGCTACACCCTGGGCTTTGACGAAGACGCCATGCCAGAGGGCGTTCCGGCCAATGAATCCCTGATGGCTTACCTGAGCGGTGCAAAGGATGGCGTGGCGAAAACGCCCGAGTGGGCAGAGAAAATCACCCACGTGCCTGCACAAACTATTCGTCAGCTGGCGCGCGACTACGCAACCACCAAACCCGCCGCGCTGATCCAGGGCTGGGGTCCGCAGCGTCACAACTGCGGCGAGCGCACCGCGCGCGGCTCGACGATACTGGCCACGCTAACGGGTAACGTCGGGGTGAAAGGCGGCTGGGCAGCAGGCTATGGCGGCTGCGCAAACCGCAAATTTGCGGCCGGGCCAGAGATGCCGGACAACCCGGTCAAAGCCAAAATTTCGGTCATGAACTGGGTGCAGGCCGCGGATGATGCTTCTAAGGTAACCGCGGAAGATGGCCTGAAGGATGCTGAGAAGCTGGACAGCAATATCCGCATCCTGTTCTCGCTGGCGGGCAATTATCTGGCTAACCAGAACCCGGATCTTCATCAGGCAACCCGTGTCCTGGAAGACGAGTCGAAAATCGAGTTTATCGTCGCAAGCGATCTGTTTATGACGCCGAGCGCCAGATACGCCGACCTGCTTTTGCCGGAAACCAGCTTTATGGAACGCTGGAATATCGGCGAAACCTGGGGCACGGCAAGCTATCTGATCCTGTCCGAAAAGCTGATTGAACCTGAATTTGAACGCCGTTCAGACTACGACTGGCTGCGGGAAGTCGCTGCTAAGCTTGGCGTCGAGCCAGCGTTCAGCGAGGGTCGTGACGAAAAAGCGTGGATTGAGCACATCTGGGAGCAGACGCGGCTGTCCATGCCGGATGAAAACCTGCCGGACTTCGCGACGCTACAGAAGACGCGTCAGCATCTTTTCAAAAGCGCGCCGTACGTTGCCTTTGAAGACAACATTCGCGATCCGCAGAATCATCCGTTCCCGACGCCGTCCGGTAAAATTGAGATCTTCTCAAAGCGTCTGTACGACATGCATCACCCGGAAATTCCGGCGCTGTCGCACTACGTGCCTGCCCATGAAGGGCCGGAAGACGAGCTGGCGAAAACCTTCCCGCTCCAGCTGATCACCTGGAAAGGGAAGAACCGCGCTAACTCCACCCAGTACGCCAACCCGTGGTTAATTGAGGCGCAGCAGCAAAAGCTGTGGATCAACCCGCAGGATGCGCAAAAGCGCGGCATTGCGCAGGGGGATAACGTGCGTATTCATAACGCGCGCGGCATTTGCGAGATCCCGGCGGAGGTCACGCCGCGCATCATTCCAGGCGTGGTGGCCATGCAGGCAGGCGCCTGGTGGCAGCCGGACGCGCAGGGTATCGATAAAGGCGGCTGCGCTAATGTGCTCAGTTCCGCCCGTATTACCGCGCTTGCGAAAGGGAATTCCCATCAAACCATGCTGGTGGAGGTAGCTAAAGCATGAGTCAGTTTAAACATTACGCACCGGTGAGCGACAAACAGCTGGGTTTTTATATCGACTCTTCTCGCTGCTCGGGCTGCAAGGCATGCCAGGTGGCGTGCAAAGATAAAAACAACCTTGAGGTCGGACGTCGTTTCCGTCGCGTTTATGAAGTTAATGGCGGGGGTTTTATCCCGACCGGGCAGGGCGGCGTCAGCAACAACGTTTTTGCCTACACGCTCTCCATTTCCTGTAACCACTGCGCAGACCCTGTCTGCACCAAGAACTGTCCGACCACCGCGATGCATAAGCGTCCGGGGGACGGCATTGTGCGCGTTGATACTGATAAGTGCGTCGGCTGCGGCTACTGCGCATGGTCTTGCCCTTACGGCGCGCCACAGCTCAACGAGCAGACCGGGCAGATGTCCAAATGTGATTTCTGCGTGGATCTCCAGGCGAAGGGAGAACAGCCCGTCTGTGTGGCAACCTGTCCACTCGAAGCGATTAAATTCGGGCCGATTGATGAACTGCGGGCGAAGTATGGTGCGGTCTGTGATGTGAAAGGTTTGCCTGATTCCTCCATCACCAAACCAAACCTGGTGATCAAAGCGCATCAGGGCGCAGAGAAAGAGGGGAAACGTCATGCATGAGTTACCGCTGCTGATTTTTACGCTGTTCCTGCAAGGATCGGTTGGCGTTACGCTGTGGCTGGCGTTCGGAAGCACGCAACGCAGCGCGCTGCTGCCGGCTGCCGGAGCGTTTGTGCTGGCGAGCCTGGGGCTGCTCGCCTCCGCGCTGCACATGGGCTATCCGCTTAATGCTCTTAACGCGCTGCGCCACGTATCCAGCTCCTGGCTGAGCCGTGAGATTATCTTTGCCAGTCTTTATCTTGCGGCACTTGGTCTCGCAACCTTGCTGATGTTTGTCAAAAAGCCAGGCTGGAAGCCACTGTTGGTTGTGGCAGGTCTGGTTGGTTTAGTCGATGTGTTCTGCATGGCGCAGATCTACATGCACGCATCCGTGGTGACATGGCAGCATGTTAACACTCTGGTGCTGTTTATCGGTTCGGTGGGGATTATCGGTTCAGCCTGCATGGCCGTTGGGACGCGTTCCCAGACTACCGTGCGTGCGGCGGTTGTCATTATCACGCTGCTGGTGCTTGTGCGTCTGGTGATGCAGCCCGTCTGGCTGGCAGATATTACGGCTATGGACAACACCGTGGTGACGTTCCCTCACGCACCGCTACAGATGCTGGAGCAACTGCGAACCGTGCATCTGCTGAGCTGGTGCGTATCCGTTGCGGGTATGCTGTGCTTTGCTGCGGGCGGTCTGAAAGCGGCGCGATCTCCCATGCTGCTGGGAAGCGCATTGCTGATTGTCGGTGAGCTGATGCTGCGCTTCGTTTTCTTCAGTATTGGCTGATGGGCGGATTGACCTTTGCCCCGGCGATGGACGTGACGCATGCGTGCGTCCGTCGCCGTTTTCGCCATGCTTCCTGCCTCGCCTGCGCGGACGTCTGTCCTGTGCAGGCTTTTTCTTTTACCGACTCAGGCGTCTCGGTTGATGACAGCCGCTGTATTGAATGCGGTGACTGCCTGTTCGTCTGCCCCGCTGAGGCCATCACCGGCATCACGCCGCGAAAACGCTTTCTGTGTGGCGATACGCTTGTTGGGCCTTTTACTGACCGTGCGCCAGAGGTGAATGAGCTTCTGCTGTGGCACGCGCAGCACAACGTTCGTTTTATCAGTATCGACGCGGAGCAGAATCCTGACTGGTTGCTGGCGATTGCCCGGCTGAATCTGGCGCTTCGTCGACGCGGTGAAGCGGCGTGGGCGTTTAAACATATACCCGTCAACGAGGTTAATACCGCCCGGCGTGCGCTGATGCACGTTCCCCGTGAGGATGTCCGGGTCTGTAGCGTCGTGCCCGGCCAGCGTGAACTGCGCAGGGCGTTTTCTGCGTTTAGCGAGGCAGAGATAACGCTCGATGCCGAATCCTGCGTACTGTGCGGCGCGTGCTGGCGGAGTTGTACGGAAAACGCGATTCGGTTTGAGAACGCTTAACTGGTCGTGGAAACCGGACACTGTACGGGGTGCGGCGGCTGCGAAGCGGTATGCCAGCATGCGGCGATAAACGTGACGCAAACTGAAGGAACAGCGAAAAGCGTGACCATACCGGCATATGAAGCCGTTTGCCTGACGTGCCACCGTCATTTCTGGTCATTTACGTCTGATGAAAAGCAGTGTCCGCTCTGTTTTCATCATCAACACGGTATGCGAAATACGAGCTGTTGCTAATCTTCGTCTCATTTTAAAAAAATGTTATGCATAACCATAGGCAATGGCGCTATTGCTCTTTATAATCCGCGCCACACCATACTCAGGTATGCAAAAACAACAGAACATTTTACAGAGGTTATCAATGGCTATTGAACGTACTTTTTCCATCATCAAGCCAAACGCGGTGGCAAAAAACGTTATTGGCAGCATCTTCGCTCGCTTTGAATCAGCAGGGTTTAAGATCGTTGGCACCAAAATGCTGCACCTGACCGTTGAGCAGGCTCGCGGTTTCTACGCTGAGCACGAAGGTCGCCCATTCTTTGACGGTCTGGTCGAGTTCATGACTTCTGGCCCAATCGTGGTATCCGTACTGGAAGGCGAAAACGCGGTACAGCGTCACCGCGATCTGCTGGGTGCAACCAACCCGGACAACGCACTGGCAGGTACTCTGCGCGCCGATTACGCAGACAGCTTCACCGAGAACGGCACCCACGGTTCCGACTCTGTTGAATCTGCTGCGCGCGAAATCGCGTTCTTCTTCGCTGAAGGCGAAGTGTGTCCGCGCACTCGCTAATAATTTCGTAAATGCCGCGTGCAAACGTGGCATCCCTGCGCCAGACTTTGTACAATGCAACGCCCCGGACGAGCAGACTGCTTACCGGGGCGTTTCTTTTCAACCCACCAAGGGCCACAACGTGTAACAACGAGGCCGGAAAAAATTATGTCTGAATTAGTGAATACCTCCGAAGTCGCCATTCCTGCGGTTCCCAATAAAAATGGAAAAATTAACCTGCTGGATCTGAACCGTCAGCAGATGCGCGAGTTCTTTAAAGAGATGGGCGAGAAGCCGTTTCGTGCCGATCAGGTCATGAAATGGATGTACCACTATTGCAGCGACAACTTTGATGACATGACGGACATCAACAAAGTGCTGCGCAATAAGCTTAAAGAAGTGGCGGAAATCCGCGCACCGGAAGTGGTGGAAGAGCAGCGCTCTTCAGATGGCACCATCAAGTGGGCCATTGCCGTTGGCGATCAGCGCGTTGAAACCGTGTATATCCCGGAAGACGATCGCGCCACGCTGTGCGTCTCTTCTCAGGTGGGCTGTGCGCTGGAGTGCAAATTCTGCTCTACGGCGCAGCAGGGCTTTAACCGTAACCTGCGCGTGTCGGAAATTATCGGCCAGGTCTGGCGTGCGGCGAAAATCGTGGGCGCGGCGAAAGTCACCGGTACACGTCCAATCACCAACGTGGTGATGATGGGGATGGGTGAACCGCTGCTCAACCTGACCAACGTCGTTCCGGCGATGGAAATCATGCTCGACGATTTCGGTTTTGGTCTGTCCAAGCGCCGCGTTACGCTCTCTACTTCCGGCGTTGTGCCTGCGCTGGACAAACTGGGCGACATGATTGACGTTGCGCTGGCCATCTCCCTTCACGCGCCGAACGACGCAATCCGTGACGAAATTGTGCCGATCAACAAAAAGTACAATATCGAAACCTTCCTGGCTGGCGTGCGCCGTTACCTGGAGAAATCCAACGCTAACCAGGGCCGCGTGACCATTGAATACGTGATGCTGGATCATGTTAACGACGGTACCGAGCATGCACACGAGCTGGCTGAACTGCTGAAAGATACGCCATGTAAGATCAACCTGATCCCATGGAACCCGTTCCCGGGCGCGCCGTATGGCCGTAGCTCGAACAGCCGTATCGATCGCTTCTCAAAAGTGCTGATGGAGTATGGTTTCACTACCATTGTCCGTAAAACGCGTGGCGATGATATCGACGCAGCCTGCGGTCAGCTGGCGGGTGACGTTATTGACCGTACCAAACGTACGCTGCGTAAGCGTATGCAGGGTGAGTCAATCGCGGTTAAAACCGTTTGATTATTATGCAGACACGGCGCATTTTTTGCGCCGTGAAGCATTAATTTACTGAATATTCAGTCACAATCATCACGACTGATTAATAATTACGGTGCGTTTCATACGACTTTCGGGCAGTATGTAACGACGTAACAACAGTTTAGCGTGAAGGCCTGCCAGCGCTGTCATCTGCGGCCCGACAGTCTTATACTGTTTGTTCCAGGTTAACTGACCTAAAGTTTCGCGGTGCGGGTGGCATTGTGACTCACCGGCACCTGAACCCTTATTTTCACGTACCAGTAGTTGTAGCGAATGAATACTGAAGCCACTCACGATCAAAATGCAGCACTCTCCACTGGCGTTCGTCTTCGCAACGCCCGTGAACAACTCGGACTTAGCCAGCAAGCCGTTGCAGAACGCCTGTGCCTGAAGGTTTCCACCGTTCGCGATATTGAAGAAGATAAGGCACCCGCCGATCTGGCTTCAACGTTTCTGCGCGGTTATATCCGTTCTTACGCCAAACTGGTTCATATCCCTGAAGACGAATTACTGCCGATGATGGAGAAGCAGGCGCCTGTGCGTGCGGCAAAAGTTGCGCCGATGCAAAGCTTCTCTCTGGGTAAACGTCGTAAAAAACGCGATGGCTGGCTGATGAGCTTTACCTGGCTGGTCCTGTTTGTGGTTGTCGGCCTGACGGGCGCATGGTGGTGGCAAAACCACAAAGCGCAGCAGGAAGAGATCACCACCATGGCCGATCAGTCCTCCGCTGAGCTTAATCAGTCTGGTAATAACGGCGCGCAAAGCGTGCCGTTGAGCACCGAAGGGGCTGCGACCTCCAGCGAACCTCAGGCGGCAGCAAGTAATACGCCTGCAACCGAGCCAGCGGCGACGCCAGAAGCGACGGCGAATACCGCGCCAGCCACCCAGACACAGGATCAGAACGCGGTCGTATCACCTTCTCAGGCCAATGTTGATACCGCCCCTGCGGCAACGGCACCGGCAGAGAACACCGCGGCGTCACTGCCAACTGACCCGGCTGGCACGGCGGCACCTGCCGTTGACCCGAATGCGCTGGTGATGAATTTTACGGCTGATTGCTGGCTGGAAGTGACTGACGCGACAGGTAAAAAGCTGTTCAGCGGCCTGCAACGTAAAGATGGCACGTTAAATCTAACGGGCCAGGCACCTTACAAGCTTAAAATCGGCGCACCGGCAGCGGTACAGATCCAGTATCAAGGAAAACCTGTCGATCTGAGCCGCTTTATCAGAACTAACCAGGTTGCGCGTCTTACCGTTAATGCCGAACAATCAGCAGCACAGTAACAGACGGGCAATGCGGGAGATTTTACATGCATAACCAGGCTCCTATTCAACGTAGAAAATCGAAACGGATTTACGTTGGGAACGTGCCAATCGGCGATGGGGCACCTATCGCCGTCCAGTCGATGACCAATACGCGTACTACGGATGTAGAAGCGACGGTCAATCAAATCAAAGCATTAGAACGCGTCGGCGCGGATATTGTTCGCGTCTCTGTGCCGACCATGGACGCCGCCGAGGCGTTCAAACTGATCAAGCAGCAGGTGAGCGTTCCGCTGGTTGCCGATATTCACTTCGATTACCGTATCGCGCTGAAAGTCGCTGAATACGGTGTCGATTGCCTGCGTATTAACCCAGGCAACATCGGCAACGAAGAGCGCATTCGCATGGTGGTTGACTGCGCCCGCGACAAAAACATTCCAATCCGTATCGGCGTGAACGCTGGCTCTCTGGAAAAGGATCTCCAGGAAAAGTACGGTGAGCCGACGCCGCAGGCGCTGCTCGAATCCGCGATGCGTCACGTCGATCATCTGGATCGCCTTAACTTCGATCAGTTCAAAGTGAGCGTGAAAGCGTCTGACGTCTTCCTGGCCGTTGAATCATATCGTCTGCTGGCAAAACAGATCGATCAGCCGCTGCATCTTGGGATCACCGAGGCGGGTGGTCTGCGCAGCGGTTCGGTAAAATCGGCGATTGGTCTCGGCCTGCTGCTCTCTGAAGGCATCGGCGACACGTTACGCGTCTCCCTGGCCGCTGATCCGGTGGAAGAGATCAAAGTCGGTTTCGACATCCTGAAATCACTGCGTATCCGCGCGCGTGGGATCAACTTCATCGCCTGCCCAACCTGTTCACGTCAGGAGTTTGACGTGATCGGCACCGTCAATGCTCTGGAGCAGCGCCTGGAAGACATCATCACCCCGATGGACGTTTCCATCATCGGCTGCGTGGTGAACGGTCCGGGTGAAGCGCTGGTGTCCACGCTGGGCGTGACCGGCGGTAACAAGAAAAGTGGTCTCTATGAAGATGGCGTTCGTAAAGATCGTCTGGATAATAGTGACATGATCGACCAGCTCGAAGCCCGCATTCGTGCAAAAGCGACGATGATGGACGAAGCGCAGCGCATCAGCGTTCAGCAGGTTGAAAAATAACGTGATGGGAAGCAGGCTGCTTCCCATGTATGATTGAACCCATTCTTTGGGTTCTTTTTTGTATATAGAAAGAGAATAAACGTGGCAAAAAACATTCAAGCCATCCGCGGCATGAACGATTATCTGCCTGGCGAAACCGCCATCTGGCAGCGCATTGAAGGCACACTGAAGCAGGTGCTCGGCAGCTACGGTTACAGCGAAATTCGTTTGCCGATTGTAGAGCAGACCCCGTTATTCAAACGCGCGATCGGCGAAGTGACCGACGTGGTTGAAAAAGAGATGTATACCTTTGAGGACCGCAACGGCGACAGCCTGACCCTGCGTCCTGAGGGGACGGCGGGTTGCGTACGCGCCGGCATCGAACATGGTCTCCTGTACAATCAGGAGCAGCGCCTGTGGTATATCGGCCCGATGTTCCGCCACGAACGTCCGCAAAAAGGCCGCTACCGTCAGTTCAACCAGCTTGGCGTGGAAGTGTTTGGTCTGCAAGGACCCGATATCGATGCCGAACTGATTATGCTGACTGCCCGCTGGTGGCGTGCGCTCGGTATTTCTGAGCACGTTTCTCTGGAGCTGAACTCTATCGGTTCTCTGGAAGCGCGTGCGAATTATCGCGATGCGCTGGTGGCGTTCCTGGAACAGCACAAAGAGAAGCTCGACGAAGACTGTAAGCGTCGTATGTACAGCAACCCGCTGCGCGTACTCGATTCCAAAAATCCTGACGTACAGGCGCTGCTGAACGATGCGCCAGCGCTGGGTGACTACCTGGATGAGGATTCCCGCGAACACTTTGCCGGCCTGTGCAAGCTGCTTGAAGCGGCGGGCATTGCTTATACCGTTAACCAGCGTCTGGTGCGCGGTCTGGACTACTACAACCGCACCGTATTTGAGTGGGTCACCACCAGCCTCGGTTCGCAGGGTACCGTCTGTGCCGGCGGTCGTTATGACGGACTGGTCGAGCAACTGGGTGGTCGTGCAGCACCGGCTGTAGGCTTCGCGATGGGCCTTGAGCGACTTGTTTTGCTGGTTCAGGCAGTTAATCCGGAATTTAAAGCCGATCCTGTTGTCGATATATACCTGGTGGCCTCAGGTGCGGATACGCAGTCTGCGGCGATGCAGCTTGCCGAACGCGTGCGCGATGCGCTGCCGGACGTTAAGCTGATGACCAACCACGGCGGCGGCAACTTTAAAAAACAGTTTGCTCGTGCCGATAAGTGGGGCGCAAGTATCGCACTGGTGCTGGGTGAGTCCGAAGTGGCCAACGGCGAAGTGGTGGTTAAAGACCTGCGCTCTGGTGAGCAAACTACGGTAACGCAGGATGGCGTTGCGGCGCACTTGCGCACTCTATTGGGCTAAGGAGAAGGACTGCGTGGAAATTTACGAGAACGAACACGACCAGGTTGATGCGGTTAAACGCTTCTTTGCTGAAAACGGCAAGGCACTGGTTGTAGGGGTTATTTTAGGTGTTGGTGCGCTGGTAGGCTGGCGTTACTGGAACAATCATCAGGCTGACTCTGCTCGCGGTTCGTCCCTGAACTACGAAAATACCGTTAGCGCAATCCGTGCCGATCAGCCGCAAACGCTGACGACTGCGGAGAAATTTGCCGCTGACAACAAAAACACCTACGGCGCGCTGGCTGCGCTGGAAGTGGCTCAGCAGTATGTTGATAAAAACGAACTGGACAAAGCCGCTGCGCAACTGTCTCAGGGGCTCGCTGCTGCCAGTGACGATAATCTGAAAGCGGTGATCAATCTGCGTCTGGCGCGTATCCAGGTTCAGCAGAAAAAAGCCGACGACGCGCTGAAAACGCTTGATACCATTAAAGGCGAAGGCTTTGCCGCTATTGTCGCCGATCTTCGCGGTGAAGCACTGCTGAGTAAGGGTGATAAAGCGGGCGCGCGTAAAGCGTGGCAAGCTGGCGTGGATAGTAAAGCTTCACCTGCGCTGAGCGAAATGATGCAGATGAAAATAAATAATTTGTCCGTCTGAGAGGGACCCAATGCAATTGCGTAAATTACTTCTGCCAGGACTGCTTTCTGTTACGTTATTGAGTGGTTGTTCACTGTTCAGTGGCGAAGAAGACGTTGTTAAAATGTCCCCGCTGCCGACGGTTGAAAACCAGTTCACCCCATCCACCGCCTGGGACACCTCCGTAGGCGATGGTATTGGCGATTTTTATTCCAACCTGCACCCGGCATTTGCTGACGGCGTTGTCTATGCGGCCGATCGCAAAGGCACCGTTAAAGCGCTGAACGCTGATGACGGAAAAGAAGTGTGGTCCATTAACCTGGCGGAAAAAGACGGCTGGTTCTCCCGTAAACCTGCACTGCTTTCTGGCGGCCTGACCGTTGCCGGCGGTCACGTTTATGTGGGCAGCGAAAAAGCGCAGGTTTACGCGCTGAATGCCAGCGACGGTTCGGTTGCATGGCAGACCACCGTTGCCGGTGAATCCTTGTCGCGCCCGGTTGTCAGCGACGGCCTGGTGCTGATCCATACCAGCAACGGCCAGTTGCAGGCGCTGAACGAAGCCGATGGTCTGGTAAAATGGACGGTTAACCTGGATATGCCAGCGCTGTCTCTGCGTGGTGAATCTGCTCCGGCGACCGCATTTGGCGCCGCCATTGTGGGCGGTGACAACGGCCGCGTCAGCGCGGTACTGATGCAGCAGGGTCAGATGATCTGGCAGCAGCGTATTTCCCAGGCGACCGGTTCAACTGAAATCGACCGTCTGAGTGACGTGGACACCACGCCAGTTATCGTTGACGGTGTGGTTTACGCGCTGGCGTATAACGGCAACCTGACGGCGCTGGACCTGCGTAGCGGCCAGATCATGTGGAAACGTGAGCTGGGTTCCGTGAACGATTTCATCGTCGACGGCAACCGTATTTATATGGTGGATCAGAACGACCGTCTGCTGGCGCTGAGCACCGAAGGTGGCGTGACGCTGTGGACGCAGAGCGATCTGCTGCACCGTCTGCTGACCGCACCGGCACTGTATAACGGCAGCCTGGTGGTGGGCGACAGCGAAGGCTATATGCACTGGATCGATCCAGAGAATGGCCGCTTCGTGGCACAGCAGAAAGTGGATAGTTCAGGCTTCCTGACGGAGCCCGTTGTGGCTGACGGCAAACTGCTGATTCAGGCAAAAGACGGCACGCTGTACGCGATCACGCGTTAATTACACGGCGGTTGTAGTATACTAAACGGCTCCTGATCACTCAGGAGCCGTTTTGACATTTTTAAAAACGCTGCGAAAGCGACGTTATTTTGAATTTTATGAGGCTTCAAACATGGTACCTGTGGTCGCGCTTGTCGGGCGCCCTAACGTTGGAAAATCCACTCTTTTTAACCGTTTAACACGCACCCGTGATGCGCTGGTTGCGGATTTCCCGGGGCTGACGCGTGACCGTAAGTACGGTCGTGCAGAGGTGGAAGGACGCGAGTTCATCTGTATCGATACCGGGGGTATTGACGGTACGGAAGACGGCGTAGAAACCCGCATGGCAGAGCAATCTCTGCTGGCTATCGAAGAAGCGGATGTAGTTCTGTTTATGGTGGATGCTCGCGCTGGCCTGATGCCCGCGGATTCTGCTATTGCTAAACATCTGCGTTCACGCGAAAAGCCAACCTTCCTGGTGGCGAACAAAACTGACGGCATCGATGCCGATCAGGCCATTGCGGATTTCTGGTCTTTAGGCCTGGGCGATATTTATCCTATCGCGGCCTCGCATGGCCGTGGCGTCACCAGCCTGCTGGAAACCGTTCTGCTGCCGTGGGTTGATGAAGTAAACCCGCCGGAAGAGGTGGACGAGGATGCTGAATACTGGGCGCAGTTTGAAGCCGGAGAGGAAGGTGAGGAAGAGCCGGAAGACGACTTCAACCCGCAGGATCTGCCTATCAAGCTGGCTATCGTGGGTCGCCCAAACGTAGGTAAGTCTACGCTTACTAACCGTATTCTCGGTGAAGAGCGCGTGGTGGTTTACGACATGCCAGGCACAACGCGTGACAGCATCTACATTCCCATGCAGCGCGATGAACGTGAGTACGTACTTATCGACACCGCAGGGGTGCGTAAGCGCGGGAAAATCACCGATGTGGTAGAGAAATTCTCGGTGATCAAAACCCTTCAGGCGATTGAAGACGCCAACGTGGTGCTGCTGGTTATTGACGCACGTGAAGGTATCTCCGATCAGGATCTCTCTCTGCTCGGCTTTATCCTCAATAGTGGGCGCTCACTGGTTATCGTCGTCAACAAATGGGACGGCCTGAGCAATGAAGTGCGCGAGCAGGTGAAAGAGACGCTGGACTTCCGTTTGGGCTTTATCGACTTTGCCCGCGTTCACTTCATCTCTGCCCTGCACGGCAGCGGCGTTGGTAACCTGTTTGAATCCGTTCGTGAAGCCTATGACAGCTCTACCCGCCGTCAGAGCACGGCGATGCTGACCCGTATCATGAACATGGCTGCTGAAGACCACCAGCCGCCGCTGGTGCGCGGTCGACGCGTGAAGCTGAAATATGCTCACGC
Source organism: Enterobacter cloacae complex sp. 6730903 (assembly GCF_048283985.1). Classification (NCBI taxonomy): domain Bacteria; kingdom Pseudomonadati; phylum Pseudomonadota; class Gammaproteobacteria; order Enterobacterales; family Enterobacteriaceae; genus Enterobacter; species Enterobacter cloacae complex sp. 6730903. The sequence goes on from NZ_JBLVXX010000001.1 coordinate 69,766, forward strand.
CGGGGGGTATAACCCGCCTATCGTGGTGATCCACGGTAACCAGGTGAAGGATCTGCCGGACTCCTACAAACGCTACCTGATGAACTACTTCCGCAAGTCGCTGGACGTGATGGGTACGCCTATCCGTATTCAGTTCAAGGAAGGGGAAAACCCGTTTGCGAATAAACGCAACACACTGACGCCGAACCAGATGCGTAAGCGTAAGCGTTTGATTAAGCACATTAAGAAAAGCAAATAATCCTTACCGATCTCACTAAAACCCGCGCCTGTCGCGGGTTTTTTTCGCTCATTCAAAAGGCCTGCCTTCCCTGTGTGATGTCAATCACTATTCGCTTTTAACCATGTTTATATCTAAGAAAGTAGACAATCGTCGAATTTTCGTCTTAAAGTCCGGGGTTCGGTACTAGACAAAACTAGCGCCTGGTTATCAAATGGTTAACCAACATTTCGCCGCATGTAAAAAATCGATCGGATACGTAACCGTTCGGCGTACATGCTGGTGTTTACAAGCACGACACATACCTTTTCGGGAGAATTATGCAATCCTCTGTTAATCAAAAAGAGAGCCGAACCTTCTTCGGCCATCCTTATCCGCTCGGTTCTCTGTTCTTCACCGAGATGTGGGAGCGTTTCTCGTTTTACGGTATTCGCCCGCTACTGATCCTGTTTATGGCCGCCACCGTGTATGACGGCGGAATGGGCCTGGCGCGTGAAAACGCCTCGGCGATTGTCGGTATCTTCGCGGGCACCATGTACCTCGCCGCGCTGCCGGGCGGCTGGCTGGCCGATAACTGGCTCGGCCAGCAGCGGGCCGTCTGGTACGGTTCGATTTTGATTGCGCTCGGGCACCTGTCGATCGCGCTGTCGGCCATCATGGGCGACAACCTGTTCTTCATCGGCCTGATGTTCATCGTGCTCGGCTCCGGCCTGTTCAAGACCTGTATCTCGGTCATGGTGGGGACACTGTACAAAAAGGGCGATGCGCGTCGTGACGGCGGTTTCTCGCTGTTCTATATGGGCATCAACATGGGCTCGTTCATTGCCCCTCTGATTTCCGGCTGGCTGATTAAAACCCACGGCTGGCACTGGGGTTTTGGTATCGGTGGTATCGGGATGCTGGTCGCCCTGATTATCTTCCGCGTGTTTGCCGTTCCGGCCATGAAGCGCTACGACAGCGAAGTCGGTCTGGACTCCACCTGGAACAGTCCGGTAGTGAAGCGTAACGGCGTGGGCGCCTGGCTGCTGGCGCTGGCTGTGGGTGTTGCAATCATCGTTACGTTGATTGCCCAGGGCGTGATTGTGATTAATCCGGTCGCGGTCGCCAGCGTGCTGGTGTATGTGATTGCCGCCTCCGTCGCGCTCTACTTCATCTATCTGTTCATCTTCGCCGGGCTGAATCGCAAAGAGCGCGCAAGGCTGCTGGTGTGCTTTATTCTGCTGGTCTCCGCCGCGTTCTTCTGGTCCGCGTTCGAGCAGAAGCCAACCTCCTTCAACCTGTTCGCCAACGACTACACTAACCGCATGATTGGTGATTTTGAGATCCCGGCGGTGTGGTTCCAGTCGATTAATGCCCTGTTCATCATTCTGCTGGCCCCGGTATTTAGCTGGGCATGGCCGAAGCTGGCGAGCAAAAACATTCGTCCGAGCAGCATCACCAAGTTCGTGATCGGTATTCTGTGTGCAGCGGCGGGCTTTGGCCTGATGATGCTGGCGGCGCAGAACGTGCTGAACAACGGTGGGGCAGGGGTTTCTCCGTTCTGGCTGGTGGGAAGTATCCTGATGCTGACGCTCGGGGAACTGTGCCTGAGTCCGATTGGTCTGGCGACCATGACCCTGCTGGCGCCGGAAAGAATGCGCGGTCAGATGATGGGCCTGTGGTTCTGCGCCAGTGCGCTGGGTAACCTGGCTGCGGGGCTGATTGGTGGTCATGTGAAGGCCGACCAGCTGGATATGCTGCCAGACCTCTTTGCCCGTTGCTCCATTGCGCTGCTGATTTGTGCTGCGGTGCTGATCGTCCTCATTGTTCCGGTGCGCCGCATGCTGGAAAATGCGCAGACTAAACCGGCTACCGAAGCCTGACACTATTCAGCCTGCCGGGGCAGTTATCCTGCCCCGGCTCAACTCAACAGGAGAGAGCATGTCGATTACCTGTCCGGATTGCCACGCAGCGCTCGAGCCGCAAAACGGTATCGCGCACTGCGACAGCTGCAATAAAGATATTCCCCTCGAAGCGCGCTGCCCTGACTGCCATCAGCCGCTTCAGGTACTCAAGGCCTGCGGCGCGGTGGATTACTTCTGTCAGAACGGCCACGGGCTGATCTCAAAAAAACGCGTCGAGTTCGTCAGGGCTGGGGCTTAATCGCACACGCAGCCTTCCCCTTTTTGCCATAGTTCGATCAGCGATTCCGGCGCTTCCTGCTCCGGAACCAGCACAATAATATCGGTATACTGCGCCTGATTGTGCCGGGTCCAGATTATCTGAATGCGAAAATAGCGCTGATCGCCGCTGCCCGGAGACGACGCCTGGCCCGGTGGCTGTCCGCGCGGGATAGCCTGTTCCAGAATATTCACCACGCGCTGACGCTGCGCCTCGTTGAGCGTGGAGAGGGCGATCGTGCGCTGACCGCTCAGCTTAGGAATAAAGGCGACGCCGCCTTCCCGGGCCAGCTCAACCACGGCGTCATCCGTCAGTTCCGGTACTTGCATTACAGTACTCCCACCTGTTCCCAGGCTTGTTTAATGGCCGCCCCAACGTCGCTACCGGAGCGTTTCTCGCCGTGGGCGATCGTCAGTTTTGCGAAAGCGTCAAAATCCGCATCCTGCGCCAGGTTGCGATCGCAAACCGTGTCGTACCAGGCATAACCCGCTTTTTCCCAGGCGTAGCCACCGATTGCCGTTGCGGCCAGGTAAAACGCGCGGTTGGGGATGCCGGAGTTCAGGTGTACGCCGCCGTTATCCTCGCGCGTTTTGATGAAATCTTTCATGTGCGCGGGCTGCGGGTCTTTACCGAGGAGGGGATCGTCGTAGGCGGTACCGGGTTCAGACATGGAACGTAGCCCTTTCCCGTTGATGCCCTCCGCCAGCAGACCCTCGCCAATCAGCCAGTCTGCCCGATCGGCGGTTTGCTTAAGATGGTATTGCTTCACCAGCGAACCGAACACGTCGGATAACGACTCGTTCAGCGCGCCCGATTGTTCAAAGTAGATGAGCCCGGCTTCGGTCTCGGTCACGCCGTGGCTCAGCTCATGCGCCACCACGTCGATGGCAATGGTGAAGCGGTTGAAGATTTCTCCGTCACCGTCGCCAAAGACCATTTGCTGGCCGTTCCAGAAGGCGTTTTGATACTCACGGCCGTAATGCACGGTGCCGGTGAGGATCAGCCCCTTATTATCGAGCGAATCGCGCTGATACTCCTTCCAGAAGAAATCATGGGTGATACCCAGATAATCGTACGCTTCATCCACCGCCACATCGCCGTTGGAGGGCTGGCCTTCATAGCGCACCTGGGTACCCGGCAGCTCCTGGGTCTGTTTCGCATCGTAGATGTCACGCTCAAGCTGACCGGCTTTATTCACATGCGGCGCGGCGGGTTTGCCCGGCATATGGGCCATCAGCGTCTGGACGTGGGTTAAGGTCTGACGGGCGCAGCGCTGCTGGGGCTCTGAACCGCTTTCGATAATACGACGAAGAATATACGGAGGGATGACGCTATGAAGATGGGGCATGCTGCTCTCCTTATTAAAAAAGGCAATAGCAGCAGTATAGTTTGTAACCGGCGAAGATTTATCCGCTTTTACGCTGGCGCGTTTTTTTCACCGGTTTGATCTCTTTCACCTCACTCTCGACCCAGCCGTCAGAAAGCCGGGTGGTGAGCACATCCCCGGCTTTAACCTGTTTCGTCTGCTTCAGCACTTTGCCGTCCGTCGCGGTGGTCACACTATAGCCGCGAGCCAGCGTGGAGAGCGGGCTGACGGCTTCCAGATGGGTGACCGCATTGCCAAAACGCTCGCGGGTGGCGCTCAGGCGTGAGCGGATATTTTCCGCGAGGCGGAACTCAAGCTGCTGGATCCGCGTTTGTGCGCGATAAATCTTCGGCTGCGGATTCTGCTGGTTCAGACGCTGCGTCGTGCGCTGCTGGCGCGATACCGCCCGCTTAAGCTGGTTATCCAGCGCGAAGTTCATCCGCTGACGCAGACGTTCCAGCACGGTTTGCTGACGCGCGAGACGCAATTGTGGATGCTGCTGTTGCAGACGATGGTGAAGCTGGGTAAAGCGGCGGGTACGGTTGGCGAGGAAGTAGTCCATCGCCATCTCCAGGCGCTGCTGCCCGTTCTGGATCTGACGCAGCAGCTCCTGCTGGTTACGGCTGACCACCTCTGCCGCCGCGGACGGCGTGGGCGCGCGTAAATCCGCGACAAAATCCGCTATCGTCACATCCGTTTCATGGCCGACGGCGCTTACCACCGGGATAAGGCTGGCAAAGATTGCCCGCGCCACGCGCTCGTCGTTAAAGCTCCACAGGTCTTCCAGCGAGCCGCCGCCGCGCCCGACGATCAGGACATCACACTCCTGACGCGCATTCGCCAGCTCAATGGCGCGCACGATCTGCCCCGGCGCATCGTCACCCTGAACGGCAGTCGGGTAGATAATGACGGGCAGGGAAGGGTCACGGCGCTTCAGGACATGCAAAATATCGTGCAGGGCCGCACCGGTTTTCGAGGTGATAACCCCAACGCAGTGGGCAGGTGAGGGCAGGGGCTTTTTAAACTGCTGGTCGAACAATCCCTCAGCCGAAAGCATGGCTTTTAGCTGCTCGTACTTTTGCTGCAATAAGCCTTCACCGGCGGGCTGCATGCTCTCGACGATAATCTGATAATCGCCGCGCGGCTCATACAGGGTAATATTGGCGCGAACCAGAACCTGCTGGCCATGCTGAGGACGGAACGTCACGCGACGGTTGCTGTTGCGGAACATCGCGCAGCGCACCTGAGTGGTGTCGTCTTTCAGCGTAAAGTACCAGTGACCGGAAGCGGGCTGTGTGAAGTTAGAGATTTCACCGCTGATCCAGACCTGTCCCATTTCCTGCTCAAGCAGCAAACGCACCGTCTGATTAAGGCGGCTGACAGTATAAATTGAGGGGGATTGAGAGGATAACATGTGAGCGGGATCAAATTCTAAATCAGCAAGTTATTCAGTCGATAGTAACCTGCTGAGAGGTGAGCGCAAGCATTTTTTTCAAAAAAGTGTGGATGCAATCGGTTACGCTCTGTATAATGCCACGGCAATATTTAACCACCCAGGTCAGAGATATTGCCCATGCTACGTATCGCTAAAGAAGCACTGACGTTTGACGACGTCCTCCTCGTTCCCGCTCACTCCACCGTTCTGCCGAATACTGCCGACCTCAGCACGCAGTTGACGAAAACCATTCGTCTGAACATTCCTATGCTCTCCGCAGCAATGGACACCGTGACTGAAGCGCGTCTGGCTATCGCCCTGGCACAGGAAGGCGGCATTGGCTTTATCCACAAAAACATGTCTATTGAGCGTCAGGCGGAAGAAGTTCGCCGCGTGAAGAAGCATGAATCCGGTATCGTGTCCGATCCTCAGACCGTTCTGCCAACCACCACGCTGCACGAAGTGAAAGCCCTGACCGAGCGTAACGGCTTTGCAGGCTATCCGGTAGTCACTGAAGACAACGAACTGGTGGGTATCATTACCGGTCGTGACGTGCGTTTCGTGACTGACCTGAACCAGCCTGTCAGCGTCTACATGACGCCAAAAGAGCGTCTGGTGACCGTGCGTGAAGGCGAAACCCGCGACGTGGTGCTGGCGAAAATGCACGAAAAACGCGTTGAGAAAGCGCTGGTTGTGGACGCGAACTTCCACCTGCGCGGCATGATCACCGTGAAAGATTTCCAGAAAGCAGAACGTAAACCGAACGCCTGTAAAGATGAGCATGGCCGTCTGCGCGTCGGCGCTGCGGTGGGCGCAGGTGCGGGTAACGAAGAGCGCGTTGACGCGCTGGTTGCTGCGGGCGTTGACGTGCTGCTGATTGACTCCTCCCACGGCCACTCCGAAGGCGTTCTGCAACGTATTCGTGAAACCCGTGCTAAATACCCGGATCTCCAGATCATCGGCGGTAACGTGGCAACCGGCGCAGGCGCTCGCGCGCTGGCGGAAGCGGGTTGCAGCGCGGTGAAAGTGGGTATCGGTCCTGGTTCTATCTGTACCACCCGTATCGTCACCGGCGTAGGCGTGCCGCAGATCACGGCGGTTTCTGACGCGGTTGAAGCGCTGGAAGGTACCGGTATTCCGGTAATCGCGGACGGCGGTATCCGTTTCTCTGGCGACATCGCCAAAGCGATCGCCGCAGGTGCCGCAGCCGTGATGGTGGGCTCCATGCTGGCCGGTACCGAAGAATCCCCGGGTGAAATCGAACTCTACCAGGGCCGTTCTTATAAATCCTACCGCGGTATGGGCTCCCTGGGCGCGATGTCCAAAGGTTCCTCCGACCGTTACTTCCAGACCGATAACGCCGCAGACAAACTGGTGCCGGAAGGTATCGAAGGCCGCGTGGCGTATAAAGGCCGCCTGAAAGAGATCATTCACCAGCAGATGGGCGGCCTGCGCTCCTGTATGGGTCTGACCGGCTGTGGTACCATTGACCTGCTGCGTACCAAAGCGGAATTCGTACGCATCAGCGGTGCGGGTATCCAGGAGAGCCACGTTCACGACGTGACGATCACCAAAGAGTCCCCGAACTACCGTCTGGGCTCCTGATAAATTTCCGCGCCCGGCTCAATGCCGGGCGCTTTGTTTTGTTTCACTTGCCTCGGAATTAGCGTCAATGACGGAAAACATTCATAAACATCGCATTCTCATCCTGGACTTTGGTTCTCAGTACACTCAACTGGTGGCGCGCCGCGTGCGTGAGCTGGGCGTTTACTGTGAGCTGTGGGCGTGGGATGTCACGGAAGCACAGATTCGCGAGTTCAATCCAAGCGGCATCATCCTGTCCGGCGGCCCGGAGAGCACCACCGAAGAGAACAGCCCGCGCGCGCCGCAGTACGTATTCGAAGCAGGCGTACCGGTGTTCGGCGTTTGCTACGGTATGCAGACCATGGCGATGCAGCTGGGCGGCCACGTAGAAGGCTCTAACGAGCGTGAGTTCGGCTACGCACAGGTTGAAGTCGTCACCGACAGCGCGCTGGTGCGCGGTATCGAAGACTCCCTGACCGCAGACGGCAAACCGCTGCTGGACGTGTGGATGAGCCACGGCGACAAAGTCACCGCTATCCCGTCCGACTTCGTGACCGTTGCCAGCACTGAAAGCTGCCCGTTCGCGATCATGGCGAACGAAGAAAAACGCTTCTACGGCGTGCAGTTCCACCCGGAAGTGACCCACACCCGTCAGGGTATGCGCATGCTGGAGCGCTTCGTGCGTGACATCTGCCAGTGTGAAGCCCTGTGGACCCCGGCAAAAATCATCGACGATGCCGTGGAGCGTATCCGCCAGCAGGTTGGTGATGACAAAGTGATCCTCGGCCTCTCCGGCGGCGTGGACTCCTCTGTAACCGCGATGCTGCTGCACCGCGCCATCGGTAAAAACCTGACCTGCGTCTTCGTGGACAACGGTCTGCTGCGCCTGAACGAAGCCCGGCAGGTAATGGACATGTTCGGTGACCACTTCGGTCTGAACATCGTTCACGTGGAAGGCGAGCAGCGCTTCCTGGATGCGCTGAAAGGCGAGAACGATCCGGAAGCGAAACGTAAAATTATCGGTCGCGTGTTCGTGGAAGTGTTCGACGAAGAAGCGCTGAAGCTGGAAGACGTGAAGTGGCTGGCGCAGGGCACCATCTACCCTGACGTGATCGAGTCTGCGGCCTCCGCCACCGGTAAAGCGCACGTTATCAAATCTCACCACAACGTGGGCGGCCTGCCGAAAGAGATGAAGATGGGCCTGGTTGAACCGCTGCGTGAGCTGTTCAAAGACGAAGTGCGTAAGATCGGCCTGGAGCTGGGTCTGCCGTACGACATGCTCTACCGTCACCCATTCCCGGGCCCGGGTCTCGGCGTGCGCGTGCTGGGCGAAGTGAAGAAAGAGTACTGCGACCTGCTGCGTCGCGCGGACGCGATCTTCATCGAAGAGCTGCACAAAGCTGACCTGTACAACAAAGTGAGCCAGGCGTTCACCGTGTTCCTGCCGGTGCGCTCCGTCGGCGTGATGGGCGATGGCCGTAAGTACGACTGGGTTGTCTCCCTGCGTGCGGTGGAAACCATCGACTTCATGACCGCGCACTGGGCGCACCTGCCGTATGACTTCTTAGGCCGCGTGTCTAACAGAATAATCAATGAAGTCAATGGCATATCGCGTGTCGTGTATGACATCAGCGGTAAGCCACCGGCGACGATCGAGTGGGAGTAAGCCCATAATCTTTCCTGCGAAGTTATAAGCAGGTAAGACGGATAAAACCCTCTGTTTACAGGGGGTTTTTCTTTTATGACCGATATCCAGCTCAGTGGTGAATTACTGCCTCATCTGCCGCGATTCACGGCAGCCGATACTGCGTCGCCATGCCCCTGGCGCCTGACCATACTGACGCTTAAAGCTGCGGTTGAAGGACTGCTGAGAGTCAAAGCCCAGCGCGATCGCCACGTTCAGAATCGGTTCATCGCTGTGGGCCAGGCGCTCAACCGATTTTTGCAGCTTTTGCGCGCGAATATATTCGGCGAGAGGGGAGCCGGTATGTTCCTTGAAAAGCCGCTGGAGGTGCCATTTCGAATAGCCGGCTCGCCTGGAGACGGTTTCAATATCCAGACGGCTATCGAGGTTGTTGTCGATCCAGTCGAGTAAATCGTGAATGAATGCACCCGTGTTCATCTTGCTTCCCCCTACGCCACGCATTAAAAGCATCTTTGTTTGTTGCATTTAAAGGTGACCCGTTTTTACATTAATTGCAAGTTTTATTGTTGCATTTAAATCCCTGCTCAAAACGCGTGATTTATCTTCGCCGCAAATAGCACATAAAGTGCAACAATTATTCTTGCACTTAATTAAGCGCCTTCCTACAATCGCCGCGATAGTGTATTCGAAACTGTTACAGTTTTGTGGCGATGAACGACACAAATGGCCTTCAGCCAGCTACCGGACAAAGGAAGTGGCGCGGCGCCTCCCGCTGCGTCTTGCCCGGCAGCTACAATAACCGGAATAAAAATAATGAGCCTGCAAAAAACCTGGGGTAACTTTCATCTGAGCGCGATGGGGGTGGTTTTACTCTCCGCGCTTCTCGTCGGGTGCGATGACAGCGTCGCGCAAAATGCCGCACCGCAAGCGCCCGTTGTCAGCGCTGCTGACGTGGTGGTGAAATCCATTAGCCAGTGGGACAGCTTTAACGGTCGCATTGAAGCGGTGGAAAGCGTTCAGCTGCGTCCGCGCGTCTCCGGCTACATTGAGAAAGTGAATTACACAGACGGCCAGGAGGTGAAAAAGGGCGAGGTGCTGTTCACGATTGATGATCGAACCTATCGCGCCGCGCTGGAACAGGCGCAGGCGAACCTGGCGAGAGCCAAAACGCAGGCCAGCCTGGCGCGAAGCGAGGCTAACCGTACCGATAAATTAGTCAATACCAACGTGGTATCCCGCGAAGAGTGGGAGCAGCGCCGTTCCGCCGCTACCCAGGCGCAGGCCGATATTCGCGCCGCGCAGGCGGCGGTAGACGCTGCGCAACTTAACCTCGACTTCACCAAAGTGACCGCGCCTATCGACGGTCGCGCCAGTCGGGCGCTGATCACCAGCGGTAACCTGGTGACGGCGGGCGACAGCGCCAGCGTGCTCACCACCCTGGTCTCGCAGAAGACGGTTTATGTCTACTTCGACGTGGACGAGTCAACCTACCTTCACTATCAGAACCTGGCCCGCAGCGGGCAGCGGGCGTCCGGCGATCATGCGGCGCTGCCGGTGGAGATTGGCCTGACGGGCGAGGAGGGCTATCCCCATCAGGGCAAAGTGGATTTCCTGGATAACCAGCTCACGCCGGGTACCGGAACGATCCGCATGCGCGCGCTGCTGGATAACTCACAGCGTCAGTTCACGCCTGGACTCTTTGCCCGCGTGCGCCTGCCGGGCAGTGCGGACTTTAAAGCCACGCTTGTTGACGATAAGGCGGTGCTGACCGATCAGGATCGGAAATACGTCTATATCGTGGATAAAGACGGGAAAGCGCAGCGCCGCGACATCACGCCGGGGCGTCTGGCCGACGGTTTACGTATCGTACAGCAGGGGCTGAATCCCGGGGATAAAGTCATCGTCGATGGTTTACAAAAAGTGTTTATGCCGGGTATGCCGGTTAACGCAAAAACCGTTGCCATGACCGCCAGCGCCGCCCTCAACTGATCCCTTACCTGAGAATCCAATCCATGGACTTTTCCCGTTTTTTCATCGACAGGCCGATTTTTGCCGCCGTACTGTCGATTCTGATTTTTATCACAGGGTTAATCGCCATCCCGCTGCTGCCGGTGAGCGAATACCCTGACGTCGTGCCGCCAAGCGTGCAGGTGCGCGCCGAGTACCCGGGCGCCAACCCGAAAGTGATTGCCGAGACCGTGGCGACGCCGCTGGAAGAGGCGATCAACGGCGTTGAGAACATGATGTACATGAAATCCGTCGCGGGCTCCGACGGCGTGCTGGTGACTACAGTCACCTTCCGTCCGGGCACTGACCCGGATCAGGCGCAGGTTCAGGTGCAAAACCGCGTCGCGCAGGCCGAGGCGCGTCTGCCGGAGGACGTGCGGCGTCTGGGCATCACGACTCAGAAACAGTCGCCAACGCTGACGCTGGTGGTGCATCTGTTTTCGCCTGGCGGTAAGTACGATTCACTGTATATGCGTAACTACGCAACGCTGAAGGTGAAGGACGAGCTGGCGCGTCTGCCCGGCGTGGGTCAGATCCAGATTTTTGGCTCGGGCGAATACGCGATGCGCATCTGGCTGGACCCCAACAAGGTGGCTTCCCGCGGGCTGACCGCTTCGGATGTGGTCACGGCGATGCAGGAGCAGAACGTGCAGGTGTCTGCCGGACAGCTTGGCGCCGAGCCGCTGCCGAAAGAGAGCGATTTCCTGATCTCCATTAACGCCCAGGGCCGCCTGCATACCGAAGAAGAGTTCGGCAACATTGTCCTGAAAACCACGCAGGATGGTACGGTCGTCCGGCTGCGCGATGTGGCGCGTGTCGAGATGGGGTCCGGCAGCTACGCGCTACGCTCCCAGCTGAACAATAAAGACGCGGTCGGGATTGGTATCTTCCAGTCGCCGGGGGCAAACGCCATCGATCTGTCTAACGCGGTACGCGCCAAAATGGACGAACTGTCCACGCGGTTCCCGGACGATATGAAATGGGCGGCGCCTTACGACCCGACGGTATTTGTACGCGACTCGATCCGCGCGGTGGTGCAAACGCTGCTGGAAGCGGTGGTGCTGGTTGTGCTGGTGGTGATCCTGTTCCTGCAAACCTGGCGCGCGTCGATTATCCCGCTGATTGCGGTGCCGGTATCGGTAGTGGGCACGTTCAGTATTCTCTACCTGCTGGGCTTTTCGCTGAATACCCTGAGTCTGTTCGGGCTGGTGCTGGCGATTGGTATCGTAGTGGACGATGCCATCGTGGTGGTGGAAAACGTCGAACGAAATATCGAAGAGGGGCTCGCCCCGCTTGCGGCAGCACATCAGGCGATGCGTGAAGTGTCCGGGCCAATTATCGCCATTGCGCTGGTGCTGTGTGCGGTATTCGTTCCGATGGCGTTCCTCTCCGGCGTGACCGGTCAGTTTTACAAACAGTTTGCGGTAACGATAGCCATTTCCACGGTGATCTCCGCCATCAACTCGCTGACGCTCTCTCCGGCACTGGCCGCGCTGCTGTTGAAGCCGCATGGCGCCCCGAAAGATTTCCCGACCCGGCTTATCGATCGTCTGTTCGGCTGGATTTTCCGCCCGTTTAACCGCTTTTTCCACCGCAGTTCAGAGGGGTATCAGGGGCTGGTGGGCAAAACCCTCGGCCGACGCGGGGCGGTGTTTGTGGTTTATCTGCTGCTGCTCTGTGCCGCAGGGGTGATGTTTAAAGCGGTACCCGGCGGGTTTATTCCGACGCAGGATAAGCTGTACCTGATTGGCGGCGTGAAAATGCCGGAAGGCTCGTCGCTGGCGCGCACCGATGCGGTGATCCGCAAGATGAGCGAAATCGGGATGAACACCGAAGGCGTGGATTATGCGGTCGCGTTTCCTGGCCTGAATGCGCTCCAGTTCACCAATACGCCGAACACCGGGACGGTCTTCTTTGGCCTGAAGCCGTTCGACCAGCGTAAACATACTGCGGCGGAAATAAACGCGGAGATCAACGCGAAAATCGCGCAAATCCAGCAGGGCTTTGGCTTCTCGATTCTGCCGCCGCCGATTTTAGGGCTGGGCCAGGGATCGGGTTATTCGCTGTACATTCAGGATCGTGCTGGTCTGGGCTATGGCGCGCTGCAAAACGCGGTGAACACCATGTCCGGGGCGATTATGCAGACGCCGGGGATGCATTTCCCCATCTCAACCTACCAGGCTAACGTTCCGCAGCTGGATGTACAGGTTGACCGTGATAAGGCGAAAGCGCAGGGCGTGTCGCTCACCGATCTCTTCGGGACGCTGCAAACCTATCTGGGCTCGTCTTATGTGAATGACTTCAACCAGTTCGGGCGCACCTGGCGCGTAATGGCGCAGGCCGACGGGCAGTTCCGCGACAGCGTGGAAGATATCGCGAATTTACGCACCCGTAATAACCAGGGTGAAATGGTGCCGATTGGCAGTATGGTGAAAATCACGACCACCTACGGTCCGGACCCGGTGATCCGCTACAACGGCTACCCGGCGGCGGATCTCATTGGCGATGCCGACCCGCGCGTGCTCTCTTCCGCGCAGGCGATGACGCAGCTGGACGCTATGTCTAAGCAGATCCTGCCGAACGGGATGAATATTGAATGGACGGACCTGAGCTTCCAGCAGGCCACCCAGGGCAACACGGCGCTGATCGTCTTCCCGGTCGCGGTGCTGCTGGCGTTCCTGGTGCTGGCGGCGCTGTATGAAAGCTGGACGCTGCCGCTGGCGGTGATCCTCATCGTGCCGATGACGATGCTCTCCGCGCTGTTCGGCGTCTGGCTGACCGGGGGCGATAACAACGTCTTCGTGCAGGTAGGGCTGGTGGTACTGATGGGGCTGGCCTGTAAAAACGCGATTCTTATCGTGGAGTTTGCCCGCGAGCTGGAAATTCAGGGCAAAGGCATTATGGAGGCCGCGCTGGAAGCGTGCCGCCTGCGTTTACGCCCGATTGTAATGACCTCTATCGCCTTTATTGCCGGGACCATTCCACTGATCCTTGGTCACGGGGCAGGGGCAGAAGTGCGCGGCGTCACCGGGATCACCGTGTTCGCCGGGATGCTGGGCGTGACGCTGTTTGGTCTGTTCCTGACGCCGGTCTTTTACGTGACGCTGCGTAAGTTCGTGACGCGCGGTAAAGCGGAAAGAGAGGTGTTGCCTGCGTAGGACGTAGCAGATAGCAAAAAGCCGCCTTCATTGTGAAGGCGGCTTTTTTTTCGCAGTCCGTCAGGATTAGGGCGCTTTTTTATGCTGTGTGCAGAGTTCCGGCACCGGATCGCACCCGCTGGTATCGGCTTTTTTCACCTCTTCCAGCGCGCTGGCGACGGTATGGCGCGCTAAAACCGCTAACGAAGCCTGCTCCGCTTCATCAGCGATTGATTTGAAGTACCAGCAGGCGTTGGCGCTGACCACGCAGCGGGCCGGGACGTCAGGACGGGACGCCCACAGCTTTTTATCTTCAGTGACGGAAAGGTAGATATCACGCAGGGTGATCTCTTCCGCCGGGCGGCCAAGGTGAATAGAGCCGTTGCGGCCAAGCGTGGAGACGATAATGCCGTCGCGGGCGAGAGGAACCATTAATTTGCGGATAAAGCTCGGATTCGCTTCCAGGCCGTAAGCCAGGATTGCACTCGTCGAACGTTCACCCGATTGCTCCGCCATCGCTACGCTGAGAACCATCTGCAAAGCTGTCGGGAAGCGGTAATCTAACATTTTTCTGTCCTGGGTTGCGGTGAATCTTGTTCTTTTTGGCACCGCAGAGGTGAATAATCAGTAAGTAACAATATAACAAATACGGTAATTTTATTGAAGCAATCTGCGGCATACGTGAAGTAACGCTGCGCTGACACATGTCAGGATGTGTAGCGCCGCGTTTACGTTCATGCGAACGCCGGATTCGGGAAATCAACGGTCACCATAAGACCACCTTCGGCTGACGTACTCAGATTGACCCTGCCGTTGTGTTGCTGCGTAACGGCTTTAACGATAGCAAGCCCCAGTCCACTCCCGCTTTGGGTCTGATTAGGATCGCGGAAGAATCTGTCGAACACGCGCTCCCGCAATTCAACCGGAATGCCGGGACCCGCGTCTGAGACGCGCAGTTGAGCGGACTTGTCACGCGATTGCAGTTGTACCTCAATGCGTCCACCCTCAGGGCTGTACTTCACGGCATTCTCAATTAAATTGTCGATCAGCGATACCAGACGTTCCCGAATGCCTGTGATATGGATTTCATCATCGGCGATGAATTCAAACTCAATTCTGCGCCCGGACGCCAGCGGTTCCAGGGCAGCCATTCGCTCCTGAATAAGTGTTGTTAGCGGTACAGGCGACATCACCGTGCTGATATGCGCTTCGCTGTGCATCATCAGCAGAAGCTGATTGACGAGACGCGCAGCACGGCTATTGCTGCGAACAATGCCCGCAAGCAGCTCCTGCTGGCTTTCGCTGATGACCCAGGACTGCAACGCCTCGACGTTGATCCGCATCGCGGCCAGAGGCGTACGCAGTTCGTGTGCGGCATCGGCAATAAACATTCTTTCTCTTTCGGCGCTTTCCCGCACCCTGGCCAGAAAGTCATTAATCGCGTCTACCGTCTGGCGAAGCTCCCTGTGTCTGGGGACGGCTTTTAAAGGCGAGAGATCGTCCGGCGTGCGCAATGAAATTTCATCTACCACCTTGTTCCAGGGGCGCATCGCGATGCGGATGGACAGCCACGCGGGGAACAGAAGAAAAGGGATGCATATCATCAGCGGCATGACGTAGTAGCCGCGAGAGTTCAGGTAGATAAAGAAATTCCAGCTCCCGGCCGGGGTGAAGAGGGTGACCTCCACGTCGGAGTGCGCGGATTTGAGGGTACGGCTCGTCCATGTATGGTCTTCACTCTGGACATGCTGCATGACCCCCAGACGGCTATTTTTTACCCCCGTTGGCGCACCATCCGAAGAAAAAATCACCTCATTATGCTTACGAACAATGAGGTTGATGGACAGCTCCGGATCTTCACCGCCGCCATACCCCTCCCGCAGCGCCTTGCTGAACGCTGCCAGCACGGCATCACGCGCCTGCGGGCGATCGTCCATGCTCTCCACCAGGGAAAAAACGGTTTCGTAAGTCTCACTGCCCGTCAGTATGGGAGGGCTACGCAGGTCTTCCAGCAAAATGAAGGTTAAAAAGAGACACCAGAGCAACGTAAGCAGCAGCATCTGGGCGACCAGCATTCGCCTGACCAGCGTGGGAAGCCTGAGGTGGTGCCAAAAATTACGCATCAACCTGCCGCCTTCTGAACGGGTACGGTATCAATGACATACCCAACGCCTCTCACCGTTCGCACAAAGCCATCGCCAATTTTTCGCCGCAGGTTACCCATATGCACATCAAGCGCGTTGCTGAGGTTTTCTTTCGTGCCAAATATCCTTTCTTCCAGATACCGTCGCGTAAGCACGCGATCGGCGCGCAGCATTAACGTTTCAAGCAGCGCATATTCGCTTGCCGTCAGCTCAACGTGGCGTGCGCTCACCGTTACGCGACGCGTCGGAATATGAAGCGACAAACCGCGAATTTCTATTGCCTCATTTTCAAAACCGTAACTGCGCCGCGCAAGGGCTCTCACGCGCGCCAGCAGTTCGGCGAGAATAAAAGGTTTGACCAGATAATCGTCTGCGCCTGCATCCAGCCCGCACAGGCGGTCCTGTAGCGTGCCTCGCGCCGTCAGGATGATGACGGGGACGCCCTTAAGCTGTTGACGCAGGCGCGTCATCAGGCTCATGCCATCGCCATCGGGCAGCCCCAGGTCGAGCAAAATAAGTTCCGGCACGCAGAGCTCAAGCTGATGCAGCGCATCCTCTTTGCGGCGTACCCATATGACATCAAATCCTTGATCTGCTAGGGCGATACGCACGCCATTGCCGAGATCCAGGTCGTCTTCAATTAGTAGAATTTTCACATTGGTAACTGTATCAACAGTGCATGAAGAACAACTGAAGAACAAACGGTAACAGGTATTCTTCAGGGTTTACAGAACCTTCACGTGCTTCAGAATTTCTTCATTTACGGCTCATAAGAACCTTAGGGTGAGTATTCAGAATGGGCGCTCTGGCGTTTAACACCGCTTGTATCGCAATCATCTGAATCCAAAGGGCTTCTTTAATGAGAAACATCACACTGCGTCATAGTTTCCCCCGTTCACGCATCGGTCGCAGCATGAAAAGCATCTTGCCGGGGGCCGTCCTGGCGTTACTGGCCACCCCGGCGCTGGCGACAGAGCAGCCTCAGGGCAACGTGTTAACCCTGGGAGGCGGCGTGGATGTTTCGCCACGCTATTCCGGTTCGGACAAGAGCCGGGTCTCTGCGGCTCAGGTGGTTGATTACGCGATGGCAAATGGTTTTTTTGTCAGCACCACGCGGGGGATCGGCTACGGCAACAGCTTTGGTAACCTGGACTACAACGCAGCGCTGAGCTATCGCGCTGGACGTAAGGATCGCGACGTAAGCAGCGATTCGATCGCCTCCGGCAGCGACGACCTGCGAGGAATGGGTGACATTAAAGGCTCAGCTATCGTTGTGCCAGGGCTGGGGTACAGGGTGACTGACTGGCTGACCGTGCAGTTGCAGGCAGAGGTCCCGGTTTCTGAGAGAGACAATGGTGAAGCTGTGCATTTCGGTATTGCCAGCCCGCTCTATACATCTCCGAAAAATGCGTTAACGCTGGCGCTGACCGGTAGCTGGGGATCAAGTAAGTACGTGCAAACCTACTACGGGGTGAATGCCGCCCAGTCGGCCGCATCGGGTTTTGCCCGACACGATGCCGGATCGGGAATATATGCGTATTCGCTGAATCTGGACTGGACCCATAAGCTTACCTCCCGCTGGAGCCTGCTTGCCGCAGCTGGCGTTACGCAGCTGACGGGGGAGGCCGGCGATAGCCCCATTGTTCAGCGAAAAACATCTCCTGTGGGAAGTTTGAAGGTAACGTACAGCTTCTGATGGTTAAGAGAGGGGGGAAGGCGCGTTTGTGACAAAACCGCACATAACCTCGTTGCAGGAGCCGGAAGTGCATAAAGCCCGCAGGATGGCGTGGCCCGAAGTCGGACCGATCATCATGCGGGCTTTTTTGCTGATCACATACCAGCTTCAGCTGCTGCCGTCGGCAAACGTCCCGTGCGCCAGCAAATGACGTCAGCGCAAATACAGGAAGCAGGAAATATCGACGAATCATCTGTGTCTCTCCTCATCAGTTTATTATGGCGAGGAATACAGAAGACCATTTTTATGTATCGGGGATGTTTGCTTTTGCGGGCGTTTTGTACCGATTTGCCAGCGTAGCGCTCGGGATACAGTGCGATACAGTTTGTCTGCCGGGAGCGAACACGCTTTAGCGCTCGGGCGAATCCACCACAAGACCTGATTGCTGCGACTGAATTTTGTCCTGATGGTGATACCAGGCGCCAATGGAGGAGTAAACAAAGCGGCCAAAGAAAAACAGGAAACTGATGAGCAGTATGATGCGGGTCATCCGGGTGTTAAATCGATGTCGTTTTCGCATACGCGTAGCCTGACTCACTTTCTTTTCCTGAGTATACCCTTTTGGGCGATACGGCTATTAAGGCACAGCCGCAAGTCAGGGTCAATTCGGCGAAATGTAAAATACCGTCAATGCTTACATTAATTTATGTTATTAAAAACAACGCTTTTATTTATCGCATTGATAATTACAGGAAAAATATTCAAAAAAAACGTAAGAAAGGTTTATTCAGATAAATTAATTTGATTTAGGTCAACCGCATCCCGTCGTTGCTATTTAAAATCCCTCCTCCACTGTGCTTGCCAGGAATTTTCCGGGCAATGTGTACGTCAGGTTGGATGCCTGTCTTCATTTACCCTCTGGATCGCAAGGGTTGTAAACGAGCATCTATGAATATTCATCATATCCTGAAGCAAAATAAAGACCGCTGGTGGGCTCTTCCTCTTATTTTACCCGTCGTGTTACTCCCGGTGCTAAGTGTGGCTAATACCTTAACGCAGCTGGGCGACGGTATCGTTGCGCTCTATTATCTCCCGCTCTCTTTTCTGCTGGCGCTGCTGCTGTTCTTTGGCCTGGAAGCCCTCCCCGGGGTGGTGGTATCGCTATTTTTACGTTATTACCCCTCCGTTGGGTTATTTGAAGCCATGGCCGGCATTCTGCATTTTATCGTTCCTCTGGTGCTCAGCTGGGGCGGTTATCGCGTGTTTGCGCCCCGGCGCAATATGACCGCCTACGGTGACATACGCCTGATGGGGCAGCGTATTTTCTGGCAGGTGTTTTGTCCGGCAACGCTTTTTCTGATGCTGTTTCAGTTTGCGGTTTATCTCGGCGTCTATGAGAGCCGCCAGAGCCTCGCAGGACTGAATCCCCTCAATATTCGGACACTTATTAACTATCAGGGGCTGCTGGTAAGCGGGCTGACGGGCGTGCCGCTAAGCTACCTGCTGATCCGCCTGATACGTCATCCGCGCTATATCAAGGGACTGATGTCCCAGCTCCGCGCGCAAATAGACAAGAAGGTGACGGCCGTTGAGTTTGTGGTGTGGTTTTTAGCCCTGGGCGGGTTGCTGGTCATGCTGCTGTTGCCCATGAATGCAAACAGTTCCATTTTCAGTACCAACTACACCTTGTCCCTGCTGATGCCCGTGATGCTCTGGGGTGCGATGCGCTTTGGCTACAAGCTGATGTCACTCATCTGGACGCCGGTCCTGCTGGTGTCGATTCACTTTTTTTATCACTACATTCCGGTGCAGGAGGGTTATGGCATTCAGCTGGCGATCACCTCATCCAGCTATCTGGTCTTTTCCTTCGTTGTGACGTACATGTCGATGCTGGCGACACGCCAGCGGGCCATCAATATTCGCTCCCGCAGTCAGGCTTTTCTCGATCCGGTGGTGCATATGCCCAACCTGCGGGCGCTGTCGCGCGAGCTGGCCAGTCACCCGTGGTCGGCGCTCTGTTTACTGCGCGTGCCCGAGCTGGAGGTACTGGGACGCAATTACGGCGTGATGCTGCGGATCCAGTATAAACAGCAGCTGGCGCAATGGATAAACGGTACCCTTCAGCCCAATGAGCGAGTCTATCACCTCACCGGGTATGACATGGCGGTGCGTCTGGATGCGGAGTCGCATCAACAGCGCATTGAGACGCTGGACGAGCATATCAAGCAGTTCGTTTTTGTCTGGGATGGTATGCCGGTACAGCCTCAGGTTGGCATAAGCTATTGCTATGTGCGCTCACCCGTCAATCACCTCTATCTGGTGCTGGGGGAGCTGGGCATCGTGGCCGATCTCTCCCTTTCTACCAACCACCCGGAAAATCTTCAGCAGCGCGGGGCTGTTCACTTGCAGCGTAGCCTGAAAGATAAGGTCGCGATGATGAGCCGTTTGCAGGCCGCGCTGGAGCAGGACGCTTTTACCCTGCTGGTTCAACCCGTTCGCGGGCTGCGCGGCGATTGTTACCACGAGGTGCTGCTGCGAATGCGTGATGATAACGGGGCGCTGATCTTTCCCGAACAGTTCCTGCCCATCGCACAGGAGTTTGGTTTATCATCGCGTGTCGATTTATGGGTACTGGAGCGTACGCTGAGTTTCCTGGCACAGCACCGCCAGCGTTTGCCGGGCCAGCGCTTTGCGATCAACCTCGCACCTTCTACCGCCTACAGGGCGCAGTTCCCGCTTGAAGTGAGCCGCCTGTTAGCCAAATACGCCGTTGAAGCGTGGCAGCTGATCTTTGAAGTGACCGAAAGCAGCGCCTTTGGTCATGCGGATCTGGCGGCGTCGACCCTCAGGAAATTACAAAAAATGGGCATCCGGATCGCCATTGATGATTTTGGCACCGGCTACGCCAGCTATGCGCGGTTAAAAAGCGTGGACGCCGACATCCTCAAAATCGACGGCGGCTTTATTCGCAATATTGTCAGCAACAGCCTGGATTACCAGATTGTGGCTTCCATTTGCCATCTGGCCCGGATGAAGAAAATGCTGGTGGTGGCGGAATATGTGGAAACGGAAGAGATACGTAGCGCGGTGCACGCGCTAGGTATCGATTATGTGCAGGGCTATTTGATTGGGTTACCGGCTGAGCTTGATACGTTGCTCGACACGCAGCCTTCTCAGGAGAGCGCCTGAGCCGCTACGCTGCCGCCTCAGAACTCTCTTCTTCAATCTTCAACAGCCAGCCGGTTACCGCTTCCCAGTACTGCTGCTCTTTTTCCAGATCCAGCAGCACCAGCGCGTTCTGGCTAAACCAGTCGTGCGGGAAGCTCAGCGTCCAGTGATAGTCATCCGTTTTTAGCTTCAGCGTCGGCGGCGTGGTGGTTGCCTGTCGCTGATTATTGAGCAACACGCCCAGGCGCAACAGCTGAATGAGCGGCAGGAACTGCTTTTTCTTAAATAACGTAAAGCGCGGCAGATCGTCGAGCTTGATGGCTTTGCGGTGATAGCGCACCAGCGTCGCCATCATGGATTGCTGCTCCTGGTTGAAGCCAGGCAGATCGCTGTTTTGCAGAATATAGGCCGAATGGCGATGCATTCCGCTGTGGTTAATGTTCAGCCCCACCTCGTGCAGCATGGCGGCCCATTTCAACAGCGCGGCCAGCTGCGGATGCGCCAGCTTCGGATTCTGCTCCTCCCACTGCTCATACATCTGCACCGTGGTTTCGAGAACGCGCTTCGCCTGTTCGCGGTCGATGTTGTACTGGTTGGCCAGGCTCTGCGCGGTGCGGCTGCGAATATCCTGATGACGGAAACGGCCTTCCATCTCATACAGCACGCCTTCACGCAGGGCGCCGTCAGAGAGGCGCAGCTCTTTGATCGCCAGCGCGTCAAACACGCCGCAGAGGATCGCCAGCCCCGGTACGAACACGGCTTTACGTTCGTCGGACAGACCCGGCAGACTCAGGGCGTCGAAGCTCTTATGCTTAAGCACCTCTTCGGTGAGTTTCACCAGGCGCTCAGGCGTAATAAACCCGTCTTTTTCACCCATTGCCAGCAGCACTTCATGGGCCGCTTTAATCGAACCCGATGCGCCCAGCGCCACGTTCCAGCCCTGAATACGGTATTGCCAGGCCAGATTTTCCAGTTTTTGTACGGCGGCCATGCGCGCGCGCTGGAAGTTTTCGCGGGTGATGACGCCGCCCGGGAAATACATCTGCGCGAAGCTGACGCAGCCCATACGGCGGCTTTCCACCAGACGCGGCTCGAAGTCTTCACCAATCACCAGTTCCGTGGAGCCACCGCCGATATCAATCACCAGCTTGCGGCCTTTTTCCGGCTGCGTATGCTCCACGCCCATAAAAATCAGGCGCGCTTCTTCGTTACCGGAGATGATCTCGATCGGGTAGGGGATAACCTTTTCCGCGCGCTTAAGAAACTCCGGCGCGTTTAGCGCCTGGCGTAGCGTATGCGTCCCGACGATGCAGACGCTGGACGGCGAAAAGCCTTGCAGACGTTCTGCGAACAGCGACAGGCAGTTCAGCCCGCGCTCCATGGCCTCTTCGCTCAGCATGTTACGCGCGTCGAGACCATCGGCCAGATGCACACGCTGCTTCAGACGACCGATGATCTGCATTGCGCCATCCACCTCGCGGGCGATGACCATATGGAAACTGTTTGAGCCAAGATCGACCGCAGCGAACTCCTGCGGGCGTGGGGTATTATCGTTTATTGGCATAGGTTAATCGGGTTGCTCAAGTGATTTGATGTAATCGTAAATCGCCAGCTGCGACCGCACTTTACGGCGATTGCCGCGCGGTACATAGCGATTACTGAGTTCTTTGTCGATATAACGTGCTTTCACCGTATCGCTGAACAGGATCTCGATAATGTCCAGGATACGCTGCTTCAGGCGAGGATCCAGCAGCGGTGCCGCCACTTCAATACGGTAATCTATATTACGCGTCATCCAGTCGGCGGAAGAGAGATATACGCGCTTATCACCGGCGTTATCGAAAATATAGACGCGATCGTGTTCAAGATAGCGATCCACAATGCTGATCACGCGGATATTGTCGCTGATGCCTTCCAGTTCCGGAATGAGCGAGCACATGCCGCGAATGAGCAGATTTACCGGAACGCCGGAGCTGGAGGCCGCGTACAGGCGATCCACCAGCCCTTTGTCCACCAGATTGTTGAGCTTCAGCGTAATGCCGGACGACAAGCCGTTCTGCGCATTGGCAATCTCTTTGTCGATCATATCGTACAGCAGGCGTCGCGAGTTCTGCGGTGACACCAGCAGATAATCGAAGCTCACCGGGCGGTACGGGTTCTCAATGAAGTTGAACACCCGACGCACTTCGTTAGTGATGCGCGCATCGGCAGTCAGCAGCGAATAGTCGGTGTAAATTCGCGCGGTTTTCTCGTTAAAGTTCCCGGTACCGATATGGGCATAGCGCACCACGTCCTCGCCCTCTTTACGGGAGATCAGGAACAGCTTGGCGTGAATTTTCAGCCCCGGCGCGGAGAAGATGACGTGCACGCCCGCTTCCGTCAGTCGGCGCGCCCAGTGGATGTTGGCCTCTTCGTCGAAGCGAGCCTGGAGCTCAACCACCACGGTCACTTTCTTGCCGTTGTGCGCCGCGTGGATCATCGCATCGATGATACGGGAATCTTTCGCCACGCGATAAATGTTGATTTTGATCGCCAGCACGTTCGGATCGAACGAGGCCTGACGCAGCAATTCCAGCACGTGTTCAAAGGTGTGATACGGATAGTAGAGCAACACATCCCGCTCGCGGATGGCGTCGAACCCGTTGCGGAACTTATCGAACCAGATATGGCGCAGGCGCGGCAGCGGTTTGTTCACCAGATTGGCTTTGCCGACGTTCGGGAAGCCAATGAAATCTTTAAAGTTGTGGTAACGCCCGCCGGGAATAATGGAGTCGTAGCGGGAGATGGTCAGCTTATCGCGCAGCATCTCCACCATCGCGTCCGGCATATCGCGCTGATAGACAAACCGCACCGGTTCCGCCGTCAGGCGCTGCTTGAGGCTGGAAGACATCAGCTCCATCAGGCTGGCCTCCATCTCATGCACCAGATCGTACTCGGCGTCACGGGTCATCTTCATCGAGTAGGCGTTGAGCGCGTCGTAATCGAAGAAGCCTTTGAAGATATCGTCCAGGCAGTAGCGCAGGATGTTATCCAGCAGGATCATCGGCTTACGTCGGCGCGGGGTTTCCGGCGGCAGGTTTACAAAGCGTGGGACTTTATCAGACGGTATTTCCAGCAACGCGTAGTTAATGGTCTCACCCCGAATGATTTCTACCGCCAGATAGGTGTAATCATCTTTCAGGAACTGCACCAGATCGGTTTCACGATTGATCAGAATCGGGGTGATATGCTGGCGCAGATAATGTTTGAAATAGTGGCGCAGCCAGTTTTGCTGATTCGCGGAGAGCTGGCGTTCGTTGATCAGGAAGATTTGGTTGCGTGCCATTTCCAGCAGCAGCTCGTTATAGAGGCCATCAAATTCCTGATCGGCTTTCATTACGCGAGACTGGATTTTTCCAAGCAGATGCCGCGAGTGGGAGTTTAAGCCCTGTTCTTCGCTGATGATGATTCGCCGTTTCAGTTCGGCGAAGCGAACCTTGTAGAACTCATCCAGATTGTTGGAATAGATGCCTAAAAAACGCATACGTTCAATCAGCGGGTTGCTTTTATCGGCCGCTTCCTGAAGTACACGTTCGTTGAATGCTAACCAGCTTAGCTCTTTCTCGATGTATAACTTTTCCTGACCCATTACAGCTCACACTCCAGTTCAATCACAGGACGTGGTAAATCCGTCTCGTCCTTATTATGGCGAGCATTTCCACGATATGTCCAACAGTGCCAGAAAAGTATGACAGTTATTTTTTTATTGGGGAATTTAGAGGGTTGGGGGAGGGGGTGTCGGGTGGCGCTGCGCTTACCATGACCTACGGGACCGTAGGCCCGTGCAAGCGAAGCGCCGCCGGGCAATTCAAACAGACTACTCTTCAGCCGCATAACCCTGCGGGGGCAACTTCACGCCGTCCAGCCAGGCTGCGCCGTTGCGCATCTCCAGACGTCCATCGACAAACCAGCTTACCACCAGCGGATAAATGGCGTGTTCCTGCGTCTGCACACGTTCGGTCACGTCGTCTTCGTTGTCGCCGTCAAAGACCGGTACTTTTGCCTGCAAAATCACCGGACCACCGTCCAGCTCGTCGGTAACGAAATGCACGGAGGTACCATGCTCCTCATCGCCGTTCTCCAGCACCTGACGATGGGTATGCAGGCCGGGGTATTTTGGCAGCAGGGAAGGGTGGATATTGAGCAGTCGTCCGGCGTAGTGTGCAACAAAAGCCGGGCTCAGGATGCGCATGTAGCCTGCCAGCACCACCACGTCAGGCGCGTAGGCGTCAATCTCCTGCACCAGCTCACGGTCAAAGGCTTCACGCCCGGCGAACTGGCTGGCTTCCAGCGCGTGCGCAGGAATGTTCGCTTCCCGCGCGCGCTCAAGGCCGAATGCATCGGCCTTGTTGCTGAATACTGCCCGAATGGTGCCATTGATTTTCTTCTGTTTGCAGGCGTCTATGATTGCCTGCAAATTGCTTCCGTTGCCGGAAATGAGCACCACGATGTTTTTCATTCAATGACCACACGCTGTTCGGAATCGGATGCTTTAATCGTACCGATTTTCCACGCGTTTTCACCTTTTTCTGTCAGCAGCTTAACCGCTTTATCCGCTTCGCTGGCGGGCAGGGCGATAACCATGCCCACGCCGCAGTTAAAGGTGCGGTACATTTCGTGAGAGCTCACGTTGCCTGCGGTTTGCAGCCAGTTGAAGACGGACGGCCACTGCCATGAGGATGCGTCGATCACCGCCTGGGTATTGTCCGGCAGCACGCGCGGAATGTTTTCCCAGAAGCCGCCGCCGGTAAGGTGAGCGATGGCGTGCACGTCAACGTTCTCAATCAGCTCCAGCACGTTTTTCACGTAGATGCGGGTCGGGGCCAGCAGGTGATCGGCCAGCGGTTTGCCGTCCAGCTCGGTGGTCAGCGGGTCGCAACCGCTCACTTCGAGGATTTTACGCACCAGAGAGTAGCCGTTGGAGTGCGGACCGCTGGAGGCCAGCGCAACCAGCACATCGCCGTCTGCCACTTTGCTGCCGTCGATAATTTCTGATTTTTCTACCACGCCGACGCAGAAGCCTGCGACGTCATAATCTTCACCGTGATACATGCCCGGCATTTCAGCGGTTTCACCGCCGACCAGCGCACAGCCGGATTGCAGGCAGCCTTCGGCGATACCGTTAATGACGCTGGCTGCGGTATCCACGTCCAGCTTGCCGGTCGCGTAGTAATCGAGGAAGAACAGCGGCTCAGCGCCTTGTACCACCAGGTCGTTGACGCACATCGCCACCAGATCGATACCAATCGTATCGTGACGCTTAAGATCCATCGCCAGGCGCAGTTTTGTACCGACACCATCCGTACCCGAGACCAGCACAGGTTCACGATATTTTTGCGGCAGCGCGCACAGTGCGCCGAATCCACCCAGGCCGCCCATCACTTCCGGGCGGCGGGTTTTTTTCACCACACCTTTGATTCGGTCAACCAGCGCATTACCTGCGTCAATATCAACACCGGCATCTTTGTAGCTGAGAGAAGTTTTGTTGGTCACGGCTTAAATCCCCACGCGATTGCATAGCTAGTAAGAAAAATCGGCGCAATTCTAACAGTCCAGGCAAACGTTTGCGAGCCTATTCTCGGCGCGGGGATCTTTTTTTCTGTGCGGGCTGTCCAGGGCAACAAACTTGACTCCGTTCACGAAAATGAAACCGGTTTCGGCGATCTGCTTGCAACGGCTATCCCCTTTGCACATCATCAAACTGAAACCGGTTTCTGTAACTGTTTTTGCAGAAAATAACGCAGAATGAGGGATAGCGAATGTCAGGATTTAAAGCAGGTTTTCTGTGGGGTGGGGCCGTTGCGGCGCACCAGTTTGAAGGCGGCTGGAAAGAGGGCGGCAAGGGCGTGAGCGTTGCCGATGTCATGACGGCAGGCGCCCACGGGGTACCGCGTGAAATCACCAACGGCGTGCTGGAGGGGAAAAATTACCCAAACCACGAAGCCATCGACTTCTATCACCGCTATAAAGAAGACATCAAACTCTTTGCCGAGATGGGGTTCAAATGCTTCCGCACCTCCATCGCCTGGACGCGTATCTTCCCGAAAGGCGACGAGCTGGCGCCGAACGAAGCGGGACTCAAATTCTATGACGATCTTTTTGACGAGTGCCTGAAGCACGGCATCGAGCCGGTGATCACGCTTTCCCACTTCGAGATGCCTTTCCACCTGGTGACGGAATACGGCGGCTGGCGCAACCGTAAGCTGATCGACTTCTTTGTTCGCTTCGCGAAGGTCGTTTTTGAGCGCTACCAGCATAAAGTGAAGTACTGGATGACCTTTAACGAGATCAACAACCAGGCCAACTTCCACGAAGACTTTGCGCCGTTTACCAACTCCGGGCTGAAATATGCGCCCGGAGAAGATCGCGAGCCGGTGATGTTCCAGGCGGCGCACTATGAGCTGGTGGCCAGTGCCCTGGCGGTGAAGGCGGGGCGCGAGATCAACCCGTCGCTGCAAATCGGCTGCATGATTGCCATGTGCCCCATCTATCCGCTGACCTGTGCTCCGGACGACATGATGATGGCGATGAACGCCATGCATCGCCGCTACTGGTTCACCGACGTTCACGTGCGCGGCAAGTATCCGCAGCATCTGCTCAACTACTTTGAACGTCGCGGCTTCGCGCTGGATATCACCGAAGAAGATAAAGTGGCGCTGACGCAGGGCTGCGTGGATTACATCGGGTTCAGCTACTACATGTCTTTCGCCACCAAAGCGACGGCGGATAATCCGACGCTGGATTACGACGAGAGCAAGAGCCTGGTCTCTAACCCGTACGTGCAGAAATCCGACTGGGGCTGGCAGATTGACCCGGTGGGGCTTCGCTACTCCCTCAACTGGTTCTGGGATCACTATCAGCTGCCGCTATTTATTGTGGAAAACGGCTTTGGCGCGATCGACGTGCAGGAGAGCGACGGCACGGTGAACGACCAGTACCGCATCGACTACCTTTCCGCCCACATCCGCGAGATGAAAAAAGCGGTGGTGGAAGACGGCGTGGATCTGATGGGCTATACCCCGTGGGGCTGTATCGACCTGGTCTCTGCCGGCACCGGCGAGATGAAGAAACGCTACGGCTTTATCTTTGTCGATAAAGATAACGAAGGTAACGGCACGCTGAACCGCAGCAAGAAGAAATCGTTCGACTGGTATAAGCAGGTGATTGCGAGCAACGGAGAGCAGCTATAATTGCCCGGTGGCGCTGCGCTTACCGGGCCTACGGGATGTGTAGGCCGGGTAAGCGTTAGCGCCACCCGGCAGAATCCCGCACCCAAGCCGGAGCCCAGCCTCCGGCTTTTTTGTTTTTGATTGATGTACGTCAAGCAAGATGGGTATGGCGCAATCCGAAAAAAGCGGTATAATCCCGCGATTTTTTTGCGGATGCCACCTCAGAGGAGAAAGAGAATGAAGATTGTGGAAGTGAAACACCCACTCGTTAAACACAAGTTGGGCCTGATGCGTGAGCATGACATCAGCACGAAGCGTTTTCGCGAACTGGCTTCTGAAGTGGGTAGCCTGCTGACCTACGAAGCGACCTCTGATCTGGAAACGGAAAAAGTGACCATCGAAGGCTGGAACGGCCCGGTGCAGGTTGAGCAGATCAAAGGTAAAAAAATTACCGTGGTGCCAATCCTGCGTGCGGGTCTGGGCATGATGGAAGGCGTGCTGGAGCACGTCCCAAGCGCGCGTATCAGTGTGGTGGGTATCTACCGTAACGAAGAGACGCTTGAGCCGGTCCCGTACTTCCAGAAGCTGGTCTCTAACATCGACGAGCGTATGGCGCTGGTGGTTGACCCGATGCTGGCGACCGGTGGTTCGATGATCGCCACCATCGACCTGCTGAAAAAAGCGGGATGCAGCAGCATTAAAGTGCTGGTGCTGGTTGCGGCGCCGGAAGGTATCGCGGCGCTGGAAAAAGCGCACCCGGACGTTGAACTCTATACCGCGTCTGTCGACCAGGGACTGAACGAGCACGGGTACATCATCCCGGGGCTCGGCGATGCCGGCGATAAGATTTTTGGTACTAAATAATCGAATAACGATAAAGAAGCCGACTTTGATAGTCGGCTTTTTTTTGAATAAAAACCAACAATGACACTCAGAGGAAAACACTATGACGCGCCGTGCTATCGGGGTGAGTGAAAGACCGCCGCTTTTACAGACAATCCCGCTTAGTTTGCAGCACCTGTTCGCCATGTTTGGCGCAACCGTGCTGGTGCCAATCCTGTTTCACATTAACCCGGCTACCGTGCTGCTGTTTAACGGCATCGGTACGCTGCTTTACCTCTTCATCTGTAAAGGCAAAATCCCGGCCTATCTCGGGTCGAGCTTCGCGTTTATCTCCCCGGTACTACTGTTGCTGCCGCTGGGTTATGAGGTCGCGCTGGGCGGCTTTATTATGTGCGGCGTGCTGTTCTGCCTGGTCTCCTTCATCGTGAAGAAAGCCGGTACCGGCTGGCTGGACGTGATGTTCCCGCCTGCGGCCATGGGGGCCATCGTTGCCGTCATCGGCCTGGAGCTGGCGGGTGTCGCGGCGAACATGGCTGGGCTGCTGCCTGCGGACGGTCAGTCACCGGATTCCAAAACCATCATTATTTCGCTGGTGACGCTGGGCGTGACGGTTTTCGGTTCCGTCCTGTTCCGCGGCTTTATGGCGATTATCCCGATCCTGATCGGCGTGCTGGCGGGTTACGCGCTCTCCTTCGTGATGGGCGTTGTGGATACCACCCCGATTGCCGAGGCGCACTGGTTCGCGCTGCCAACCTTCTACACCCCGCGCTTTGAATGGTTCGCCATTTTCACTATTCTGCCTGCCGCGCTGGTGGTGATTGCTGAGCACGTCGGCCACCTGGTGGTCACGGCGAACATCGTGAAGCGCGACCTGATCCGCGACCCGGGCCTGCATCGCTCCATGTTTGCCAACGGTTTCTCCACCATCATCTCTGGTTTCTTCGGCTCCACGCCAAACACGACTTACGGTGAGAATATCGGCGTAATGGCGATCACCCGCGTCTACAGCACCTGGGTTATCGGCGGTGCGGCGATCATCGCCATTCTGCTCTCATGCGTTGGCAAACTGGCGGCGGCGATCCAGATTATCCCGGTTCCGGTGATGGGCGGCGTTTCCCTGCTGCTGTACGGGGTGATCGGTGCCTCCGGTATTCGCGTGCTGATTGAATCCAAAGTGGATTACAGCAAGGCGCAGAACCTGATCCTGACCTCCGTTATCCTGATTATCGGCGTGAGCGGCGCGAAGGTGCACATCGGCGCGGCAGAGCTGAAGGGGATGGCGCTGGCGACCATCGTCGGCGTCGGCCTGAGCCTGATTTTCAAGCTGATCTCGGTGATCCGCCCGGAAGAGGTGGTGCTGGACGCGGACGACAGCGAAAAAGCGCCACATTGATCGTCATGCCGGGCGAAGGATCGCCCGGTTCTCTCCTTGCAGGTTCCGTGTTAAACTCCATTCCGATTTTATGTAAGATCTCTGGTTGAGGTATTTCTGAACGGACCGGCACAGCTCTCTCTGCCACTTTATCTCCCTGACGACGAAACTTTCGCGAGTTTCTGGCCGGGTGATAACCCCTCTTTACTGGCTGCACTGCAAAACGTGCTGCGCCAGGAACACAGCGGATACATCTATATCTGGTCACGCGAAGGCGCGGGACGCAGCCACCTGCTGCATGCCGCCTGTGCGGAGCTTTCGGCGCGCGGTGACGCGGTAGGCTATGTGCCGCTGGATAAACGCACCTGGTTTGTGCCTGAGGTGCTGGAGGGCATGGAACATCTCTCCCTGGTCTGCATCGATAATATCGAATGCGTGGCGGGGGACGAACCGTGGGAAATGGCGATCTTTAACCTCTACAACCGCATTCTGGAGTCGGGCAAAACCCGGCTGCTGATCACCGGCGATCGTCCGCCGCGCCAGCTCAATCTGGGGCTGCCGGATCTGGCGTCTCGTCTGGACTGGGGGCAAATCTACAAGCTGCAACCGCTGTCGGATGAAGACAAACTCCAGGCACTTCAGTTGCGCGCCAGACTGCGCGGATTTGAACTGCCTGAAGACGTAGGGCGCTTCCTGCTCAAGCGTCTGGATCGGGAGATGCGCACGCTCTTTGATACGCTCGATCAGCTCGACCGCGCCTCCATTACCGCCCAGCGCAAGCTGACCATTCCGTTTGTAAAAGATATTCTTAAGCTTTGAGTTTTTTGCCCGGTGGCGCTGCGCTTACCGGGCCTACGAAAACCCGTCATACCTTGTAGGCCGGGTAAGGCGCAGCCGCCACCCGGCTAAAGATCCCCCAACAAGTGCTCCACCAGCAGTGGAATCGGTCTTCCCGATGCCACGCTTCTGCCGTTCTCACGCCACAGCGCCGTCCCGCTGATATCCAGATGCGCCCACGGAATGGTCGGCGGGCAGAAGTGGTGCAGCAGCCACGCCGCCGAGGCGCTGATCGCCGCGTTATTGGTCGGCGTGTTGCACAGATCGGCAATCGCGCTGTCGGTTTGCTTTTTCAGCCGGGCGTCCAGCGGCAGGGACCACACCTCGTCGCCGCTCCGTTTGCCCGCGTGCGTCAGTGCCTGACGCAGCGGTTCATCCTGGGTCATCAGCCCGCTCAGCTCATACCCCAGCGCTTTCACCACCGCTCCGGTTAAGGTCGCCATATCAATGATATAGTGCGCCTGCGGATGGCGCTGACTCGCCCAGGCGATAGCGTCTGCCAGCACCAGCCGGCCTTCGGCATCGGTATTGTTGATTTCCACCGTAATGCCGTTGCAGGCCGTTGCCACCGTGCCGGGCTGCATGGCGTCGGGGCCGATGGCGTTTTCCGCCAGCGCCAGCACGCCCATGATGCGCACGGGTAATTTCAGCTCTGCAACGGTCAGCATCAGCCCGAGTACGTTAGCCGCGCCGCACATGTCATATTTCATGGTGTACATGCCCGCGCCTTCCTTCAGCCACAGGCCGCCGGTGTCAAAGGTAATGCCTTTTCCCACGTAGCAGCGCACCGGGCCATCAGACACGCCGTTATAGTGAATAGCCAGCAGGCGCGGCGGGCAGGTCGCCCCTTTGCCAACGGCATGCAGCAGTCCAAGTCCCTGCTCAACAATTTGCGTTTCATCCAACACTTCGCAGCGCAGGGCAGGGCTGGCGGCACACAGTTTTTGCGCCTCTTCCACCACAAACTGCGGCGTGCAGCGGTCGGACGGCATATCCGCCAGACGTCGCGCTGCGACCATGCCGTGGGCGATGGCCTGCTGCTGGCGGAAGGCCGTCTCCAGCTTCGCCTGCTGTTCCGGCAGGCAGAGGGCAGTGATGCAGGTAAGACGCAGCGCTTCGTCCGTCTTCTTCAGCTTCAGGTCACTGAGCCTGTGCGCCTGATTAAAGAGAAAACGCAGTACCTGCGCCAGCACCACATCGTCAATATCCGTCACGTCCAGCACGAGTTCGGTGCTGGCGGGGGCGGCAAGCAGCGGTCGCAGAGCGGTAAGCAACCCTTCGGTCAGGGCGTCATGCCAGAGCGCGTCCGGCAACAGGGTGATGCGGGCAAACGGCGCGCAGCCAAAGCGCGTGTCGGCGACGGTGCTCTGCTGGCGCATTTCAGCGATAAGAGCGTTTTCCGGTAACAGGGAACTGTCAGCGCGCGCAATCAAATGGCTGTTCGGCTTCGCGTCTGAAAGCGCGTTGATAAACTGGTACGTGATCATCATGACTCCTCAATCGGCGCGCGGATCCGCGCGGCATAGGCCTGCATCCACTCCTCATCTACCGCGTGATAGTGCGTTTTCTCCCGCAGGCGTTCAGTACGGAAAACGGTGAGGGGCTGGCGAGCCGTCGCCACCACGAACGAGAAGGTTTTGATGTTGGTCGCGGCGCCAAATTCTCCTTTGCTGTTCATGCACACCACGGAAAGATCGCCCGCGCGACCGAAGCGCGACATCAGCTTGTCTTCCAGTTCGAACACCACGGAGTCTGCCGCCTGCTGCGGCGTCATGCCTTGCGCCATCCGGCGAACGATTTCGTAGCTGGTACAGCCCTTCATCAGATCTTCACCGACGCCCGTGGCGGTGGCCGCGCCGGTTTCGCTGTCGCAGTAAAAGCCGGAGCCGATGATGGGTGAGTCACCGAGGCGACCGCGTTTTTTCATAAACAGGCCGCTGGTGGAAGTGGCGACGCTCATCGAGCCCTGTTTATCGAGGCCGATGATGCCGACGGTGTCATGTCCGTCGTAGGGGCTTAACCCCTTGTCCAGCGTTTCGCGGCAGCGCTTACGGTAGTGTTGCATGGCGCGATCCGTGAGCATGGTTTTGTCGGCAAAACCCTGGCTCAGCGCCCATTCGCGCGCGCCCTGGCCGACCAGCAGGCTGTTATAGCGCTGGCGGCTGAGCGCGTGCGCCACGCGCACCGGGTTGGCGATATCCACCAGATTGCCCACGGCGCCGAACGCCAGCGTGTCGCCGTCCATATAGGCCGCGTCCAGCTCCACCTCGCCGTTTTCGGTGGGCAGCCCGCCGTAGCCGACGGATTTATAAAACGGAAAGTCCTCGACGGCGGCGACGGCATCCACCACCGCCGCAGCGACCGGTTTGCCCGCAGCCAGCGCAGACGCGGACTCCGTTACCCCTTCAAGCGCCATTCGCCAGGTTGCGATAATTCCCCACATGCTTTACTCCTGTTTTGCAAGGGTTGTGTCGGGTTGCGTAGCGGTAGTCAGCTCCGCGGCGCGGTACTGTTTATCCACGATACGCATGAAAGGCAGGTACAGCATGGCGCCAATCAGCAGGTTGATCAGCTGCATCACGCTGCCGCTCAGGTGCCCGGTGACGATAAAGCCGCTAATAACCGGCGGCAGCGTCCAGGGGATAAACACCCCGGTGGTGACGGCGACCGCACCAATTTTCATCGCCGCATACTGCACGGTGACCAGCACCAGCGGTACCAGATTGAACGGGATGAGCATGATTGGGTTCATGATCACCGGCAGGCCAAAGAGAATCGGTTCGTTGATGTTAAACACCGACGCGCCCGCGCCGAGGCGCGCCACTTCGCGCATGTTTTTGCTGCGGGCGAAAATCAGCATCGCAATCACCAGCGACAGCGTGGCGCCCGCGCCGCCCATCCAGATCATGTCAAAAAACTGTTCGGTGATGATGTGTGGCGGCGTCGTTCCCGCCTGGATCGCGGCGATGTTGTCGGTCTGGTTTTCCATCCACAACGGACGAATAATGCCGTTGATCATCGAACCGGAGTTAATGCCCACTGACCACAGAATGGTGATGCTGAATACGGTCATCAGCGCGCCAAAGTAAGAGGTGCCGTAATGACGCACCGGGGTGGCAACCACTTCATAAATAAACTGGTGGATGGTGTGGTAGTGGGTGTTTTCAAAGATGATGCGGATAAGCAACACCAGAATCATCACCAGCAGGGCCGGGATCAGGGCCGCGAACGACTCCTGCACCGCCGGAGGCACGCCGTCCGGCATTTTGATGACCAGCTTTTTGCGCTTCAGCCAGCAGAACAGTTCCGTCCACAGCAGGGAACCGATCATCGCCACGAACAGCCCTTTGCTGCCAATCCACTCTACCGGCATCACGGTAATGCCGCCGTTTTCCGCCACCTTAATAAACGGGGTCAGGATCAGAAACGCGACCAGCGCCAGGATGCCGCAGGAGATGCGGTCCTCGCCGTAGTGTTCCGCCAGGCGGTAGGCCACCAGGAAGCTGATAAACAGCGACATGGTCGAGAACACCGCGTTGAAGGGGATCTCAATAATCGCGCTCCAGCTGTCACCAAAGGCCTGAGACATAAACTGCTGATAGGCCTGATTCGGGAAGGAGGAGATCACCAGCAGAATGGAGCCGACGATGATAAACGGCATGAATGAAACGTAGGCCCCACGAATGGCCCCAAGATGACGCTGCTGGGCCGTTTTCGCCGCCAGAGGCATCAGTTTTGCTTCAAGAAATCCCAGAACATTGTTCATTGTGAACTCCGTACAAGATTGAGGGGTGTTGTTTATGTTATGTCTGTGGATTATCAGTGAAGCGCGGCGAGCGAAAGGTGAAATCGGTCACAAAGCATTCGCTGCTCTGATATAAATCTCATAAGATTAGTTGCGGAGAGAGACGCGATGGAAATCAAACTACATGCCAACGCCACCACCACACCGCGTATCCGTCGCTATCTTCAGCAGTCAGATAAAAGCGACAGAGAGCTTGCCGTTGAGCTGGGGATCTCGGTCACCACCGTCAGGCGCTGGCGCAACCGCGACCAGGTTTCGGATAATCACACCACGCCAAAAGTGATACACAAAGCGCTGAGACAAGAGCAGGCGGCACTGATAAATGCCCTGCGGGATATCACCGGGGCACCGCTGGATGAATTGCTGCTGCTGGTGAATGACGGACTCGGGATCGCCGTTTCCCGCGCGACCCTGAACCGCTACCTCAAACCAGCCTCGCTAAAACAAAAGGGGGCGTCGTTGCAGGGCAAAAAGGCGCTGAAGGCCGGAATCATGCCGCAGAAGCTACTCCTGCATCATCAGCCGCTGTCGCTGCATATGGACGACGGTGGCGAGCAACACCTGCTCTGGGCGCGTGAACCCGTCAGCGGCTGGTGCTACGCCCGGCTTTATGCCGGTGTCTCGCCGCAGTTGCTGACCCGCTGGTCGAACGAGGTGCTGGCTGCCTGTCCGGCTGATATTCAATCTGTTGAGACTTTTGGGCTGGAAGTGAACTTGCCGGAGCATAACGTCACCGTAAAAGTGCATTCACAGTATTATCTCGCCCTTCAGGTCACCGTGCCGTTACGCGAAATCATTCCGCGGGTGAACAGTGAACCGATGGGAGAGCTGTTGATCCAACTGTGTGAGTTTTACAACCGGGTAAAAGCGCAGAAAAAGCTGGGAGAGCGTACGCCGCAGGCGTTTCTGGAAGCGCTGCGGCGTAACGATTAGACGATCCCGAGCACGTCTTCCGGCGGACGGCCGATACGCGCCTTGCCGTTCGCCACGACAATCGGGCGCTCAATCAGCTTAGGATTGTCGACCATCGCCTGAATCAGCCGATCTTCAGTGAGACTGGTATCGTTCAGATTAAGCGACTTATACAGATCTTCTTTCTGACGCATCAGGTCGCGTGCGCTGCCCATGTTAAGCATCTTCAGCAGCTGGCGGATCGTCTGCGCGTCCGGCGGCGTCTCCAGATACAACACCACTTCCGGTTCGATGCCGTTAGACTTCAGCAGATTCAGCGTCTCGCGGCTCTTGGAGCAGCGAGGGTTATGGTAAATTTTTACCGCGTCTGTCATGACTTCTCCTTTATTACATCTTCTCGTACGGCTTAAAGCGTTGTTGCAGGCCGCGCAGCTGGTCGATTCGCGCATCGTAGCGGGCCTGTTGCAGGCTGCCAAGCTTCACCTGCGAGCTGGCGCTGCTCAGCAGGGAAATGGCCTGATCGAGACGACCCGCCAGCGCCAGACCTTCCGCACGCGCGGCCAGCTCCTGATCGCGGTTACCCAGTTGCCCCTGGGCCTGTGCGAGCAGCTCCCAGCCGTTCTGGTCGTCTTTATTGTTAAAGGTGTAGCGGTTCAGAATAGTCACCGCCTCGCCGGGCTGGCCGCCCTGTAGGTAGGCGTTCGCCAGGTTAAGCTGCAATACCGGATTGTTGCGAATGTCTTTCGCCCCTTTCAGACGGTTGATCGCATCGGTCGCTTTTTTCTGCCCCAGATCGATATCGGTGGCGAGGTCGAGATACCACGGATTGTCAGGCGCCGCCGCCAGCAGCGGCTGTAGCGCTTTACGCGCTTCATCGTACTTGCTGGCCTCCATCGCCTGGAGCGCCTGACCATACTGCGCCGCGTTCTTCTCGCGCACGTTGCCTTTCGCCAGCGCGTCCAGCAGATCGCTGGTGAGCTGATTACGTCCGGAGTTGTACATGCCAAGCGTTCTCACTTTGGCCATGTAGAAATCCTGCGAAGACTGCACCACGACCGGACGCATCTGGTTGGCACGGTTACGCGCATCCGAGAGACGGCTTTCCGGCAGCGGGTGGGTCAACAGAATTTCAGGCGGGCGCGACGAGTAGCGTGCCTGATCGAGCAGTTTTTCCAGGAAGCTCGGCATGGCCTGCGGGTCAAAGCCGGAACGCTGTAAAACCTGAATGCCGATGCGGTCTGCTTCCTGCTCGTTCTGCTGGGTGAAGCTGATCATCCCCTGACGCGTCCCCGCCAGCGTCCCGGTAAGCGCCGCCATCCCGGCCTGCGGGCTGGCCATCGCCAACAGAATAGAACCCAGCGCGCCCACCCAGGTAAGCGGGGCGTTACGCTTCTGATCTTCCATTGCACGCGCCAGATGGCGCTGGGTGACGTGCGAAATTTCGTGCGCCATGACGGACGCCAGCTGGCTTTCGTTATCGGAATAACGGAACAACGCCGAATG
Organism: Enterobacter cloacae complex sp. 6730903; assembly: GCF_048283985.1. NCBI lineage: Bacteria > Pseudomonadati > Pseudomonadota > Gammaproteobacteria > Enterobacterales > Enterobacteriaceae > Enterobacter > Enterobacter cloacae complex sp. 6730903. The sequence continues at coordinate 106,784 of NZ_JBLVXX010000001.1, forward strand.
CAGCACCACGTTCCCGCCAAAGAAGGCGAAGGCGTTGATTTCGTCGTTATTGATTAAATAGAAGTGGAAGGGCGTTTTTACCGAGTCGGCGTGCGCCACCAGACGCATCCCCAGACCGTTGATGTACTGCACCAGCAAAGGGTCGTTAATCAGCGGAGCACTGCCGCGCAGCTGGCGTACGTAATAATCACCCATCTGCATCTCCTGCCCGATGGAGAGCGTGCTTCCTGCCGTGGTGCCCATGTCCGGCAATGAATCGGACGAGTCAGCGAAAGCGGGCAACACCTGACCCACCGTCACGGCGGCAATCAGTGTCGCAACCAGTGTTTTTCTCAACTGCCTGAACATAACCACTGTCCTGTATTTTGGATGTGCTAATTTGACCGATGAACCCGCATAACGTTCATCTCCGCTGCTCTGCGAGTGTAGCCGTGTTAAGAGATGAAGAAAATCCCATTCATCAGGGTTTTGCGAAACCTGACAGTGAAACAAAAAGGAAAGTCTTTTTTGTGACAGTTAGATACAATTCACCGTCTCACTCCCGCCATTCGATTCAGGGAAGGGTTGTATGCTCGAAATGTTAATGCAGTGGTATCGGCGTCGGTTTAGCGACCCGGAAGCCATTGCTTTGCTGGTCATTCTGGTTGCCGGATTCGGTATCCTGTTCTTCTTTAGTGGCCTGCTGGCACCGCTACTGGTGGCGATTGTGCTGGCGTATCTGCTGGAGTGGCCCACCGCGCGTCTGGAACATATCGGCTGTTCCAGACGCTGGGCGACCAGCATTGTTCTGGTGCTGTTTGTCGGCATTCTGCTGCTGATGTCCTTCGTGGTGATGCCCATCGCCTGGCAACAGGGGATCTACCTGATCCGCGATATGCCCGGCATGCTGAACAAACTGTCTGATTTTGCCGCCACGCTGCCGCGCCGCTATCCTGCGCTGATGGACGCCGGGATCATCGATGCGATGGCCGAAAACATGCGCGCCCGCATCATGACCATGGGTGATTCGGTGGTGAAATACTCTCTGGCCTCGCTGGTCGGCCTGCTGACGCTTGCGGTTTACCTTGTTCTCGTGCCGCTAATGGTGTTTTTCCTGGTCAAAGATAAAGAGCAGATGCTGAATGCGGTACGCCGCGTGCTGCCGCGCAATCGCGGTCTCGCCGGTCAGGTCTGGCAGGAGATGAACCAGCAAATCACCAACTACATTCGCGGCAAAGTGCTGGAGATGATTGTGGTGGGCGTGGCGACATGGATTGGTTTCGTGATCTTCGGGCTGAACTACTCGCTGCTGCTGGCGGTGCTGGTCGGATTCTCGGTTCTGATCCCGTATATCGGCGCGTTTGTGGTGACCATTCCGGTAGTCGGTGTGGCGCTGTTCCAGTTTGGTCTGGGTACGGAGTTCTGGAGCTGTTTCGCCGTATACCTGATTATTCAGGGACTGGACGGGAACCTGCTGGTACCGGTGCTGTTCTCAGAAGCCGTTAACCTGCATCCGCTGGTGATTATCCTGTCAGTGGTGATTTTCGGTGGGCTGTGGGGATTCTGGGGCGTGTTCTTCGCCATTCCGCTGGCGACGCTGATTAAAGCCGTGGTCCACGCGTGGCCGGATGTGCCGGCGGTGGAGGAGAAGTAGATTTAGTGCGGGCTGATGCCCTCACCCCAACCCTCTCCCACGGGGAGAGGGGGCAAACACTAAAAACGGTAGCGCATGCTACCGTTTTGCATTTACCTTGTAGGCCGGGTAAGCGCAGCGCCACCCGGCACTAAAATGATCACGCGTTCTCTTTCAGCCACTTCAACACTACGTCGTGGTGGTTGCTGGTTTTGAAATCATCAAACACGTGCTCAACTTTACCATCAGCGTCAATCAGGAAGCTGATGCGGTGAATACCGTCGTACGTTTTGCCCATAAAGGACTTCTCACCCCAGACGCCAAACTGCTCGCAAACCTGGTGGTCTTCATCGGAAAGCAGCGTGAAGTTCAGCAGCTCTTTTTCCGCAAAGCGTGACAGCTTCTCTGGCTTATCGGTGCTGATGCCCAGCACTTCCACACCGACCTTTTTCAACTCATCCATGTTGTCGCGTAGACCGCAGGCCTGTACGGTACAGCCCGGGGTCATGGCTTTCGGGTAGAAATAGACCAGAACACGCTGTCCCTGGAAGTCGGTCAAATTTACTTGCTCGCCGTCTTGATCCGGTAAGCTAAATTTCGGTGCGATATCACCGGCTTTCAGTGGGTTCATTACTCAACTCCATCCTGTTCGTGCTGCGAATAATCGACGACGCTTATACTGCCTTGCGCGTGTAATTCTGTACAGAGGGCTTTGAACGCTTGCTCGATATTTGACGCATCCTGCGAGGCAGGGCTGTGTGCGGTAATTTGAATAAACAGCGTCGGGATTGCGTTTTCATCGCCCGGCTGCGTGCGGGAAACCAGTTCGGCAATGTTCATCTGATGGCTGTCAAACAGCGCCGTAAAACGTTCAATCAGATGAGGTGAATCAGGCACTTCAACCTGTACCCAGACCGTGGCAGGCAGAGCCGGACGCGGGCGCGCGGTGGTGCGCTTCATCACAATCAGTAAATCCAGCTCTGCGCCTTTCAGCGGCAGGGTAGATTCGATGAGGGTAATGGCATTCCATGTTCCGGAAAGCAGCATAATGAACGTGAACTCTTCGCCAAGCATAGCCAGCCGGCTGTCTTCGATGTTGCAGCCGCAGCTGCTCACGTGGCGAGTGATGGTATTCACGATACCCGGCCTGTCAGCACCCAGCGCAGTGATAACCAGGTAATGTTGTGATGAGGTTGTCAAACCTGTTCTTCCTTTGCGTGGTTAAGTCTTCCTAAGGAAAGCATAAAAAAAACATGCATACAACCGCCTGAGAGCCTCAGGTCGCTTGCTTTTATTACAGTTCCAAACGTAACATTGAGGCTCTTGTTCGCACAGAGGATGGCTCATGTTCACGGGAAGTATTGTCGCGCTTGTTACACCGATGGATGAAAAAGGTAATGTCTGCCGGTCAAGCATGAAGAAGCTCATTGATTACCATGTCGCCAATGGAACCTCGGCGATCGTTTCGGTAGGGACTACCGGTGAATCCGCTACGCTGAGCCACGAAGAGCACGGCGACGTTGTGATGCTGACCCTGGAACTGGCGGACGGGCGTATTCCGGTCATCGCGGGGACGGGCGCAAACGCAACCGCAGAAGCTATCAGTCTGACCCAACGTTTTAACGACAGCGGCATTGTCGGCTGTCTGACGGTGACCCCTTATTACAACCGTCCTACTCAGGAAGGTTTGTTCCAGCATTTCAAAGCCATCGCTGAACATACTGACTTGCCACAAATTCTGTATAATGTGCCGTCCCGTACCGGTTGCGATATGCTGCCGGAAACCGTTGGCCGTCTCTCGAAAGTAAAAAATATTATCGGGATTAAAGAGGCGACAGGGAACTTAAGCCGCGTTCATCAGATCAAAGAGCTGGTTTCAGACGACTTTATCCTGTTGAGCGGTGATGATGCGACCGCGCTGGACTTTATGCAGCTCGGTGGTAACGGCGTGATTTCCGTGACGGCGAACGTGGCGGCGCGCGATATGGCTGACATGTGCAAACTGGCCGCAGCCGGTCACTTTGATGAAGCACGCGTGATTAATCAGCGTCTGATGCCGTTGCACAATAAATTATTTGTCGAACCCAATCCGATCCCAGTGAAATGGGCATGTAAGGAGTTGGGGCTTGTAGCAACCGACACGCTGCGTCTGCCAATGACACCGATTACCGACCACGGTCGTGAAATTGTCGCTGGCGCGCTGAAGCATGCCGGTTTGCTGTAAAGTTTAGGGAGATTTGATGGCTTATTCAGTACAGAAGTCGCGCCTGGCGAAGGTTGCGGGTGTTTCGCTTGTTATGCTCCTCGCTGCCTGTAGTTCAGACTCGCGCTACAAGCGCCAGGTGAGCGGTGATGAATCCTATCTGGATGCGCCGCCGCTTGCTGAACTTCACGCGCCTGCCGGCATGATCCTGCCGATCCAGAACGGTGATTATAATATTCCGGTTACTAACGGCAGCGGCCTGGTGGGTAAAGCGCTTGATATTCGTCCGCCAGCTCAGCCTCTGGCGCTGGTGAGCGGCGCGCGCACGCAGTTTACCGGTGATACAGCTTCTCTGCTGGTGGAAAGCGCACGCGGTACCACGCTGTGGCCGCAGGTTGTGAGCGTCATTCAGTCGAAAAACTATACGATTGATAAACGCGACGACGCCAGCCAGACTTTAACCACCGACTGGATTGAGTGGAACCGTCTCGATGAAGACCAGCAGTACCGTGGTCGTTATCAAGTCTCCGTTAAGCCGCAGGGTTATCAGCAGGCGGTTACCGTTAAGCTGTTGAATCTTGAGCAGGCAGGAAAACCGGTTGCCGATCCGTCCGCCATGCAGCGCTACAGCACCGAAATGCTGAACGTGATTGCAGCGGGTCTGGATAAGAACGCTACCGATGCCGCAAACGCCGCGCAGAACCGTAACGGCTCAACCTTTGACGTGCAGAGCGGTGCAGACGATACCGGCCTGCCAATGCTGGTGGTGCGTGCGCCGTTTAACCAGACCTGGCAGCGCCTGCCAGCAACGCTTGAAAAAGTGGGCATGAAGGTGACCGACAGCACCCGCTCAACGGGCAGCATCACAGCGACCTATAAGCCGCTGTCTGATAGCGCCTGGCAGGAGCTGGGGGCAAGCGATCCACAGCTGCCTTCCGGTGACTACAAAATCCAGGTTGGCGACCTCGATAACCGCAGCAGCCTGCAATTTATCGATCCGAAAGGACACACGCTGACCCAGTCGCAGAACGATGCGCTGGTCGCTGCCTTCCAGGCCGCATTCAGCAAATAATAGTGAGGGCTGGTTAATCCAGCCCTTTTTATTTTCGTGCCACGCAAACGTGTGCGTGGCATAATATGGCCAGTTTTGAATACAAATCATCACACCAGGAGTAATGAAGATGCAGAAGCAAGCTGAGTTGTATCGTGGCAAAGCGAAAACCGTATACAGCACGGAAAACCCGGATCTGTTGGTGCTCGAATTCCGCAATGATACGTCAGCAGGAGACGGCGCACGCATTGAGCAGTTCGATCGTAAGGGCATGGTGAACAACAAGTTCAACCACTTCATTATGACCAAACTGGCTGAAGCCGGTATCCCGACTCAGATGGAAGCGTTGCTGTCCGATACGGAATGTCTGGTAAAAAAACTGGATATGGTGCCGGTTGAGTGCGTGATCCGTAACCGTGCCGCAGGCTCCCTGGTGAAGCGTCTGGGCATTGAAGAGGGTATCGAACTGAATCCACCGCTGTTCGATCTGTTCCTGAAAAACGACGCCATGCACGACCCGATGGTCAACGAATCCTACTGCGAAACCTTCGGCTGGGTAAGCAAAGAGAACCTGGCGCGCATGCAGGAACTGACCTACAAAGCCAACGACGTGCTGAAAAAGCTGTTTGATGACGCGGGCCTGATCCTGGTCGACTTCAAGCTGGAGTTCGGTCTGTATAAAGGCGAAGTGGTGCTGGGCGACGAATTCTCTCCGGACGGCAGCCGCCTGTGGGACAAAGAGACGCTGGATAAAATGGACAAAGACCGTTTCCGCCAGAGTCTGGGTGGAGTGGTCGAAGCGTACGAAGCGGTTGCTCACCGTTTAGGCGTTAAGCTCGACTAAACTGCGCATTTGCCAAAGGATGTTGGCATCCTTTGGCGTCTTATCCTTGTTTACTATGGTAATCCTTTCATTAACCGCCTACGATCATAGCTATTATAAATGGAATAGTTCGAGGTGTTTATGCGCTGGCAAGGGCGTCGTGAAAGTGACAACGTAGAAGACAGACGCAGCAGTGGTGGCGGTGGTCCGTCTATGGGCGGGCCAGGTTTCCGGTTACCCAGCGGCAAGGGCGGCATTATTCTGCTGGTCGTTGTGCTGGTGGCGGGCTACTACGGCGTCGACCTGACCGGTTTGATGACCGGTGAAACCGGGCAACAGCAGCAGTATTCTCAGCGCTCCATCAGCCCAAATGAAGATGAAGCGGCGAAATTTACTTCCGTTATTCTCGCGACGACCGAAGATACCTGGGGTCAGCAGTTCGAGAAAATGGGGCGGACTTATCAGCCGCCAAAACTGGTGATGTACCGGGGCGCAACCCGCACCGGCTGCGGCACCGGGCAGTCCGTTATGGGGCCGTTCTACTGCCCGGCGGACAGCACCGTCTATATCGATCTCTCCTTCTATGACGACATGAAAAGCAAGCTGGGCGCCGACGGCGATTTTGCCCAGGGCTACGTGATTGCGCATGAAGTCGGCCACCACGTGCAGAAGCTTCTCGGCATTGAGCCTAAAGTGCGTCAGATGCAGCAGAATGCTTCTCAGGCGGAGGTGAATCGTCTGTCCGTACGTATGGAGCTTCAGGCCGACTGCTTCGCTGGCGTCTGGGGACACAGCATGCAGCAGCAGGGCGTGCTGGAAACAGGCGATCTGGAAGAGGCCCTGAATGCCGCACAGGCGATTGGTGATGATCGCTTGCAACAGCAGAGCCAGGGGCGCGTTGTGCCGGACAGCTTTACCCATGGTACCTCAGAGCAGCGCTACAGCTGGTTTAAGCGTGGCTTCGACAGCGGCAACCCGTCGCAGTGTAATACCTTCGGCAAAGCTATGTGATGTTGGGGTTTGAACAGCTGGTTAACCAGCTTCAGCGTATCGGGCACCGCCGGCTGGTGGTGCTCAGCGGCGATGAAGCGTGGACGTTGAGCCAGGCGACCATCCTGCGCGATACGTTACCAGGAGACTGGCTGTGGCTGGAGGAAAACCCCTCTAAGGCCATCAGCGGCCTGCTGGGACGTGAATACCTGCACGCCGTTTTTGACGCGCGTCGCGGGTTTGACGTCTCGGCCTTCGCCGCCCTCAGCGGGACCCTGCGCGCCGGAAGCCTTCTGGTGCTGCTGGTGCCGCCGTTCTCCGTCTGGGCTGACAGGCCCGACGCGGATTCTCTGCGCTGGAGCGACAGCGCCGAGCCGATCGCCACCCCGCACTTTGTTCACCACTTTTGCCGGACGCTTGCCGCCGATTCAGATGCCATCGTCTGGCATCAACATCGTCCTCTGTGCCTTCCCGTTGCGCCAGATTTACCCGCCTGGCAGCCCGCCAACGGTGAACCGCAGCGCGAGCAGGCTGAGATCCTCGACGCTCTTCTGACCATGCCTGCGGGCGTGGCCGCCGTGACGGCGCCGCGCGGACGCGGGAAGTCCGCCCTGGCGGGCATGTTGCTGAGCGGCATTCAGGGGAGTGCAGTCGTGACGGCACCGGCAAAAGGGGCGACGGATGTCATCGCGCGTTTCGCCGGGGAACATTTTCACTTTATGGCCCCGGATGCGCTGCTGGCCTCCACCACAGAAGCTGACTGGCTGATTGTCGATGAGGCGGCCGCCATCCCCGGCCCGCTGCTGGAGAAGCTGGCGTCGCGCTTTCCCCGCGTGTTGCTGACCACCACGGTGCAGGGTTATGAAGGCACGGGCAGGGGATTCCTGCTGAAGTTCTGCGCCCGGTTCAGCGGGCTGCGGCGGTATACCTTATCCACGCCTGTTCGCTGGGCTGCCGGATGCCCCCTTGAGCGGACAGTGGCGAACGCGCTGCTGTTCGACGATGCGCTTATCGATCGCAAACCGGCAGGGGAGGTACGTTTAACGTCGCTGAAGTCCGGGATATGGGAGAGCGATCCGGCGCGCGGGGCAGGCGTGTATGAGCTGCTGTGTGCCGCGCACTACCGGACGTCACCCCTCGATTTACGCCGGATGATGGACGCCCACGGCCAGCACTTTGCTGTTGCTCAGGCGGGCGCGGAGATCGCGGGCGCGCTCTGGCTGGTGGAGGAGGGGGGATTACCCCCTGAACTTAGCCGCGCAGTCTGGGCGGGCTTTCGTCGGCCGCGTGGAAATCTGGTGGCGCAGTCGCTGGCAGCGCACGGCGGCTCGCCGCTCGCGGCGACGCTGAAAGGCCGACGCGTCAGCCGCATTGCGGTTCATCCCCATCGCCAGCGGGAAGGCATCGGCCAGCGGCTGATCCGCAGTGCCAGCGGAGAAGATTATCTCTCGGTCAGCTTTGGCTATACCGACGAGCTGTGGCGTTTCTGGCGGCAGTGCGGGTTTGTGCTGGTGCGAATGGGCAGTCACCGGGAAGCCAGCAGCGGGTGCTATACGGCGATGGCGTTGCTGCCGCTGAGCGAGGCGGGGCATCAGCTCTGCGAACAGGCGCATCAGCGGTTATGTCGTGATATGCGCGTCCTGTCGGCCTGGAATGGCGAAAAGATCCCGGTGACGGATTCATGGGAAGCTACCCTTAATAGTGACGACTGGCTGGAGCTGGCGGGGTTTGCCTTTGCTCACCGGGCGTTTTCAACTTCGGTTGCGGCGCTGACCCGGTTGCTGTTAGCCGTGGACATGTCGCTCCCGGCGCTGCGGGGGAAAATGGAAGGGAATATGCATGATTTCGGGCGCAAAGCGTTGCTGGCGAAGCTACGCGAGGAAACCGCTTACGCGCTTGAAAGCCTTGATTACCCCCGCAGCCAGCAGCTGAAAGCCGATATTTTGCAATGGCAATTTTTTCAATGACTTCTTCAGTAAAGTGGCATGGTCATTACCCCGCAGAGGCGTAAAATCCTGCTTATCAATTAAGGAGATCGCCATGAAACATGACCATTTTGTAGTGCAAAGCCCGGATACGCCTGCTAAACAGCTCCTGCTTCTGTTTCATGGCGTGGGCGACAATGCCGTCAATATGGGACAGATTGGCAGCTGGTTTGCACCCGTTTTCCCACACGCGCTGATCGTCAGCATCGGCGGCGTAGAGCCGTGCGGTCCGGACGGGCGGCAGTGGTTTTCCGTCGAGGGCGTGACGGAGGAGAATCGTCAGGCGCGTATTGATGCCGTTATGCCAGCCTTTATCGATACTGTGCGTTACTGGCAGCAGCAGAGCGGCGTAGGCGCCGACGCAACGGCGCTGATTGGCTTCTCTCAGGGGTCAATCATGTCGCTGGAAAGCGTAAAAGCGCAGCCCGGACTGGTGTCCCGCGTGATTGCCTTCAACGGGCGTTTTGCGACGTTACCGCAAAGCGCGACCACGCAGACCACGATCCATCTCATTCATGGGGGGGAAGACCGGGTAATTGAGCTTTCGCATGCGGTAGCTGCCCAGGAGACGCTGATGCGCGAGGGCGGAGATGTGACGCTGGATATCGTAGACGATCTGGGGCATGCCATTGACGATCGCAGCATGCAGTTCGCGCTCGATCATCTGCGTTATACCGTACCGAAGCACTACTTTGATGAAGCGCTCAGCGGCGGTAAGCCGAATGACGATGATATTGTAGAGTTTATTTAAACATTTCCCCTCACCCTAACCCTCTCCCCAAAGGGAGAGGGAACAAAACACCCCTCGCCCCTCCGGGGAGAGGGGCCGGGGGTGAGGGGTGTGTACAATTACTTCTTCTGGTCCTTCTTCGGCCAGTCGTCTTCATCGTCCCACTTGTCGTTAAAATCACGGTGCGGCGGAAGATCCGGTTTGTTGGCAAGGAACTTTTTGTGGTCAACGCGCTTGAGATCTTTAATCACGTTAAGCAGCACGCCTACCAGAAACACCAACACCAGAATCCACCAGTACTTTGAAAGCCAGTCCATTCGCTAATCCTCTGTAAGCACCCGTCAGGCGACGAGCTGCTCCATAATACGTTGATACATGCGGGCCAGCAGTTGTAAATCGGCAGCGTTCACGCATTCATTGATTTTGTGAATCGTCGCGTTAACCGGACCCAGTTCGACAACCTGTGCGCCCATGCGGGCAATAAAGCGTCCGTCAGACGTGCCGCCCGTTGTCAGCAGCTGTGGCTTAATTTCATTATAGTGCGCAATGGCGTTCACCACCGCATCCACTAGTTTACCGCGCTGCGTCAGGAACGGCTGGCCAGACAGCCACCAGTCGAGGGTATAGCGCAGCTGATATTTCTCGAGCAGCGCAATCACACGCGCTTTGATCATCTCGTCGGTCAGTTCGGTACTGAAGCGGAAGTTAAACTGGACGAAGAGATCGCCGGGAATGACGTTGTTGCTGCCGGTGCCGGCCTTGATGTTGGCTATCTGCATGCTGGTTGGCGGGAAAAATTCATTGCCTTTATCCCATTCAATGCCCACCAGTTCGTTCAGCATCGGCGCGGCGCGGTGTACCGGGTTATCTGCCAGGTGCGGATAGGCAACGTGGCCCTGCACGCCATGTATGGTCAAATTGCAGGTCAGGGAGCCACGGCGGCCATTCTTCACTACGTCGCCCACCACTTCGGTGCTGGACGGTTCGCCCACCAGACAGTAGTCCAGACGTTCATTGCGCGCCATCAGCGCCTCAACGACCTTCACGGTGCCGTTGTGGGCGCTGGCTTCTTCGTCGGAGGTAATCAAAAACGCAAGACGGTTTTTATGGTTCGGATGCTGGGCGACGAAACGTTCTGCCGCCACGACCATCGCAGCCAGGGAACCTTTCATGTCCGCAGCGCCGCGTCCGAAAAGCATGCCGTCGCGAATGGTCGGTTCAAAAGGCGGGTTGATCCAGCGGTCTGCGTCGCCTGCGGGAACTACGTCGGTATGTCCGGCAAACGCCAGCGTCTCTCCCTGACCGCGCCATGCCCAGAAGTTCTGCGTATCGCCAAAATCCATGTGCTCCACGGTAAAACCGATGGCACGCAGGCGCTCAATCATTAATGCCTGACAACCTGCGTCGTCCGGGCTAAGGGAAGGACGGCGAATAAGCTGCTGAGTCAGCTCAATGACCGGGCATGACATAGACTACACCTCAACGAAAAAATCTGAATAAAGGGTTTCACTGAAACCCAGCAGCATAGGCTGACCTGGCTTGCAGAGCAATGGGCGTTTGATGATTGCCGGCATTTCAAGCATCAGTTTGGCTGCGCTGTCGGCGTCGTTGATCGTGGCCCGGAGAGATTCATCCAGTTTTCGCCAGGTGGTGCCGCGGGTATTCAGCAGCGCTTCCCAGCCCAGTTCGTTGATGGCGGAATGGAGAAACGCGGGGTCAAGCCCGTCGGCACGGTAATCGTGGAAGCGATAGTCGATGTTGTGTGCTTCCAGCCAGCGGCGGGCTTTTTTAATCGTGTCGCAATTATTAATGCCGTACATCACAACCATAGTGAATCCTTTTGTTCTTTTGTGGATTAAATGTTCAATATTTTCGACGATATATCCTTAAGTGGAATATAACACATTCGGAATTTTTCAGGATTTACAATTCTCCATAATTCAACGAACAGCTGTAAGCTGAATAGTCTTTCATCTTTTAAGCGTAGTTGTCCACCCTGTTTAAATTGCCAATAAACTCAGGGGGAAATTAAAAATGCTGTCATTTTTCCGACTATTTCAAAATATTGCTGTAGGTCACATAAAATTTACCCGGCAACGCTCATAGTGATCCTAAACCTACCAGCACAGCGGGGCTCAATCACAGCAATCGGTTAAAGTGGCTTCACAATGATGATACGTTTTCGTAGAATGCGCATAATAATAAGAGAGGTTGTTATGATTGAACGTGAACTGGGGAACTGGAAAGATTTTATCGAAGGCATGCTTCGTAAATGAATTTCCAGTAAGAAATGCAAGAGCACTTAATTAACTAAAATAACCATAGTGTGAACGAATCACATAATAAAAAGGCGGCCTGTAAAGCCGCCTTTTTTATTTCAACGGGTTATTCCGGCTTATCCTTCAGCGGAAAACGACGGCGTATCAGCACAAAGAACAGCGGTACGAAATAGATAGCCAGAATCGTCGCGGAAATCATTCCCCCCATAACGCCCGTTCCCACCGCGTGCTGGCTGCTGGAGCCTGCGCCGGAGCTGGTGGCCATCGGCAGGACGCCAAACACAAACGCCAGAGAGGTCATCAGGATCGGACGCAGGCGCTGACGACAGGCGTGCAGCGTGGCGGCCATTAGTTCGTGACCTTTGGCATTCATCTCATTGGCAAATTCGACGATCAGAATGGCGTTTTTCGCCGACAATCCGATTACGGTGAGAAGTCCGACCTGGAAATAGACATCATTTTCCAGGCCGCGCATCCAGGTTGCCAGCAGCGCGCCGATGACCCCAAGAGGCACCACCAGCATCACCGAGAACGGCACTGACCAGCTTTCATACAGCGCCGCCAGGCAGAGGAACACCACCAGCAGCGAAAGGGCATACAGGGCAGGCGCCTGCGCGCCGGAAAGCCGTTCCTGGTAGGACATCGCCGTCCACTCCAGACCAAAGCCGGTCGGTAACTGCTGAACCAGTTTTTCCATTATGTCCATTGCGGTACCGGTACTCACGCCCGGCGCGGCTTCACCGACAATCTCCAGCGCCGAATAGCCGTTGTAACGCTCCAGACGCGGTGAACCGGTCTCCCAGCGTGACGTCGCAAATGCCGAGAACGGCACCATGCCGCCGGTGTTATTGCGCACATACCAGCGGTTGATATCGTCCGGCAGCATGCGGTATTTGGCGGCAGACTGAACGTAGACCTTCTTCACGCGGCCGCGATCCATAAAGTCATTCACGTAGCTTGAGCCCCATGCCGTTTGCAGGGTGTCGTTAATGTCGTCGATGGAGACGCCCAGCGCCTGCGCTTTACGCTGGTCGATATCCACCTGTAGCTGAGGGCTGTCATCCAGACCGTTATGACGAACGCGGGTAAGCTGCGGATCTTTCCCGGCCAGCTCCAGCAGTTTATCGCGAGCAGCCATCAACGCGTCATGCCCGGCACCCGCGTGATCCTGAAGCTCCATATCAAACCCGGCTGAGCTGCCCAGGCCGCTGATGGCGGGCGGGCTGCTGGCGAAAACGCGCGCTTCCTTGATTTTGTTGAACGCTTTGGTTGCACGCTCAATGATGGCAAAGGAGGAGCCGGTATCGCTGTCGCGCTGGTCCCAGTCTTTCAGGCGCACAAACATACGCGCCACGTTCTGCCCGTTACCGCCAGGGCCAGAGCCGACGGTGGAGAAGACGGAAACCACGTTATCTTTCTCCTGAGTATGGAAGTAGTTCTCAACCTTCTGCACCACTTTCAGGGTCTGCTGCTGGGTCGAGCCGCTCGGTAACTGTACGGAGGTGATAAACATGCCGCGATCTTCCAGCGGCAGGAACGAGGTTGGCAGTCGCAGGAACAGGAAGACCATGCCGCCGAGCAGCAGGACATAAACCACCATCCAGCGTACGCTGCGGTGCAGAACTTTACCCACCCCCGCTTCATAGCGCGCCGCATTGCGGTTAAACATGCGGTTAAACCAGCCGAAGAAGCCTTTTTGACCGTGGTGTTCGCCCTTATGCAGCGGTTTGAGCAGCGTTGCGCACAGGGCAGGGGTAAGGATCATCGCCACCAGTACGGAGAGCACCATCGCGGAAACGATGGTGATCGAGAACTGGCGATAAATCGCGCCCGTGGTGCCGCCAAAAAATGCCATCGGGATAAATACCGCCGACAGCACCATGGCGATACCGACCAGCGCGCCCTGAATCTGTCCCATCGATTTGCGCGTGGCCTTGCGGGGCGAAAGCCCTTCCTCGCTCATGATGCGTTCAACGTTTTCCACCACCACGATGGCATCATCCACCAGCAGGCCGATGGCCAGCACCATGGCGAACATGGTCAGGGTGTTGATGCTGTAACCGAAGGCATACAGCACCGCAAAGGTGCCCAGCAGCACCACCGGCACCGCAATAGTGGGGATCAGCGTGGCGCGGAAGTTTTGCAGGAACAGGTACATCACGAGGAACACCAGCGCGATAGCTTCGAGCAGGGTTTTCACCACATCTTCGATGGAGGCTTTTACGAACGAGGTGGTTTCGTAGGCGACTTTGTACTCCAGTCCGTGCGGGAAGTAATGCGACAGTTCATCCAGACGCTCTAAGACCCGCTGCGCGGTCGCCATTTCGTTGGCGCCGGAGGCCAGTTTCACCCCCAGCCCGGACGCGGCATTGCCGTTAAAGCGGCTCAGGTAGTCATATTTTTCCGCCCCCATTTCCACGGTGGCGACATCCCCCAGACGCACTTCCGAACCGTCCTGATTCACGCGCAGAGTAATATCGCGGAACTGTTCAGGCGTCTGGAGCAGCGACTGCGAGTTGATGGTGGCATTAAGCGCCTGGTTATCCACGGACGGCGTACCGCCGAGCTGCCCCACGGCAATCTGGGCGTTCTGCGATTCGATAGCGTCAGTGACATCTTTGGCGGTCATCTGCACGCTGTTCAGCTTGTTGGGATCCAGCCAGATACGCATGGAGTACTGCGAGCCGTAGACGTCGATATCCCCCACGCCGTTGATACGGCTGAGCGGGTCCTGAATATTACTGGCGACGTAGTCCGCGATGTCCTGCTTATCCATTGAGCCATCGGTTGAAACAAACGCGATGGTCAAAATATTGGTGTCACCGGTTTTACGCACGGTCACCCCCTGGTTCTGCACCGCCTGAGGCAGTTTACGCAGGGCCGATTGCAGCTGGTTTTGCACCTGCTGCACCGCTTCATCCGGATCCGTGCCCGCCGTAAAGCTCAGGGTTACCGTCGCCTGGCCCGTGGCGCTGCTCTGCGAGGACATGTACATCAGATTATCGAGACCCGTCATGTTCTGCTCGATAACCTGGGTGACGGTATTTTCCAGCGTCTGTGCCGAGGCGCCAGGGTAGTTCGCCGTGATACGCACGTTGGGGGGCGCGAGGTCAGGGTATTGCTCAACAGGAAGGGAAGTAATCGCCAGGACACCCGTCAGACACAACAGGATTGCAAGCACCCAGGCAAAAATGGGGCGATCGATGAAAAAATTCGCCATTAAAGTGTGACCTCGTTTTGCTGCACGTCATTATTGTTTATTGCCCGCCTAACTTTAGCGGTAAGGCCCAGGTCAAACGTGGAGAAATAAAGGAGATAATGTAAATTATCATGCGCTTTTTTCAGCGCGCCTTCTTTCCCGCTATTTTTCAGCCTGCGCCGCAGGCGTCCGGAACGTCACGCTGACCTGTGTCCCGCCCTGTGGCGGCTGAGAAAAGTGTAATGTCCCGCCGAGCCGTCCCGCGCGTTCGCGCATGATATTCAGCCCGTAATGCCCCGGCGGTTCACTGGCGTCGCCGATACCAATGCCGTTGTCGCGGATCGTGACCGTGTGAGTGCCGTCCGCGGTGGTGACGCAGCTGACCACAATCTCGCTGGCGCCGGCATGTTTAATCGCATTCAGCACTGCCTCACGCACAATCTGTAAGAGGTGCACCTGTTTTTGCGCGTCCAGCGCCAGCGATGAGAGACGGCAGTCGAGCACCAGCTTCGCGCGGGTCTGGCTTTGCAACCCGTCGAGAGACTCCTGTAGCGCGGCAGGAAGATTGGCGTGATTGAGCGTCAGGCGGAAGGTGGTGAGCAGCTCGCGTAGCTGATGCCAGGCGTTATTCAGCTCGCGAGAGAAATCCGTGATGATGGTCTGCGCCGGCGCATTGTCGCCCGGCACGGCATGCTTCAGCAGCGTAAGCTGAATACGCAAATAGGAGAGCACCTGCGCCAGCGAATCATGCAGCTCGCGCGCGATGGTGGCGCGCTCCTCCATCAGCAGCAGCTGCTGATAATGTTTCTGCGCCTGATTAAAATAGAGCCCCCGGCCCAGCATCGTCGCCACGCTTTCCATGAGCGGCAGCGGAACATCCCCGGTCGCGCTTTGCCAGCGCAGTTCGCCGTACAGGGTGTCCTGCATTAACACCGGTAAAGTGTGCATTTTCTCGCCCGGGGATTCCTGTCCTTCGTAAAGCTGCCAGTCGTCACTGGTGCGCAATTGCAGGTAATTCATCTGCGTATAGTCATGCACAATCTGCAAAATATGCCGGAAGCAGTGGCTGTCTATCTGCCCGGTATTCAACGCCTGTGAGCATTTGAACAGCATTTCGAGCTGCTGATGCGCTTCATTCAGGTGGCGGGTTTTTTCGGCAACGGAGTGCTCAAGGGAGCGGTACAAAGTGTGTAATTCCGCCGACATATGGTTGAAGGCGCGTGAAAGCTGGCCCAGCTCGTTGGGCAGCATAGTATCCGGCGCGGGGGTATCGAACTGCCCCTGTTCGATACGCTCGCTTGCCGCCACCAGATTATTCAGCGGCAGCACAACCTGGCGGCGGATGCGCCGCAGGGTCACCACCGCCAGCAGCAGAATGCCCAGGCCGCCCGTCAGCGACATGCAAATCACCAGCTGAATTTTATGTTCGGTGTAGTGCTGAAGCGCCAGCACAAAGGCATCTATCCGGCCCACGAAATCCTCTATGTGGTTCTGATACCACCCGGTATCGCCGCTGGCGATGCGCGTGTCCATCTCCTGCCAGCCAAGGTGCAACTGCTGGTAACGCTGTTTGACGTCCTCAGGCACATACCACCGGTTTAGCTTCTGCAACGCAGGCGCGCCCAGCGTTTTCTGCCAGACCGCGCGGTGCTCCGCCAGCGACGGGCTGGCGCGCTGCATTTCGTAGCCCAGGCGGTAGCTCTGCATACGCAGCGAACCGGCGATATTAATCGCCTCGGCGTCGCGCTGGCTGCTGGCGAGTGTAACCAGCGCAATGGCGCTGATCAGAACGGACAAGACAATCATCGAAAAGAAAGCCCGAGCCAGGCTTCCCGATACGGGGCGTTTAACGGTCACTCATCAGCTTCCTGAATTAAATTGATCTGCCACAGGTTCACTGGAAATAGTTCGCCTTCCTGGGCATTTGAACATTGCGTCGCCATGCCGCTGTGGGTAAATACGATAACAATAGAAAGAATAAGGTTATTGAACCAAAAACAGGTGTTGTTATGAATCGTTTTATTATGGCCAACGCTCAACAGTGTATCGGTTGTCGCGCCTGCGAAGTTGCCTGTGTGATGGCGCACAACGGGGAGCAGCACGCGCTGAGCGAGCGCCATTTTCATCCCCGCATTACGGTCCTTACCTCAGGCTTGCGAAAAAGCCCCGTGACCTGCCACCACTGTGAAAACGCGCCCTGCGCGCAAAGCTGCCCGAACGGAGCCATCACGCAACACAGCGACAGCGTACAGGTCAATCAACAAAAATGCATTGGCTGTAAAGCCTGCGTGGTGGCCTGTCCGTTTGGCACGATGGACATGCTGATCGCCCCGCTGGAAAACGACAGCGTAAAGGCCTCGGCACACAAATGCGACCTCTGTCTGGAAAGGCCGCAAGGCCCGGCCTGCGTTGAAAACTGCCCGGCGGAGGTGCTTACGCTCGCCACCCCAGCCGTACTGGATAAGCTGGTTAAGCAGCGCCGACAGCGCAGTGCAAGGCTGGACGCGCTGCCGTGGCACAGCGAGGCGGTTCAGTCAGTCTCTCCGCAAACCAAACGGCAACAGATGCAAAACACCCCGGCGCGCGGTGAGCCGGATAAGCTCAGCCCCGAAGCACGTGCAGGCCATTTTAACGAGATCTACCTGCCGTTTCGCCCGGAACAGGCGCAGCGCGAGGCATCCCGGTGCCTGAAATGTGGCGAGCACAGCATTTGCGAGTGGACCTGCCCGCTGCATAACCACATTCCGCAGTGGATTGAGCGGATCAGGGCGGGGGATATCGTCGGTGCGGCTGAGCTTTCTCACCAGACTAACTGTTTACCGGAAATTACCGGCCGCGTCTGCCCACAGGATCGATTATGTGAAGGCGCCTGCACCCTGCGGGATGCGTCAGGGGCAGTAACCATCGGGAATATCGAACGGTATATCTCGGATCGGGCGCTGGCGATGGGCTGGACGCCGGACGTCAGCCACGTTAAGCCGGTCGGTAAGCGCGTCGCCATCATCGGTGCCGGTCCGGCAGGGCTGGCCTGCGCCGACGTACTGGTGCGCAGCGGCGTCGGTGTGACGGTCTACGACCGCCATCCGGAAATCGGTGGATTGCTGACCTTTGGTATTCCTGCCTTCAAGCTGGATAAATCCCTGTTAGCGCGGCGCAGAGAGATATTCAGCGCGATGGGTATCCGCTTCGAGCTGAACTGCGAGGTGGGAAAAGACGTGTCGATGACCCAACTGCAAAACGACTACGATGCCCTGTTCATCGGCGTAGGGACCTATCGTTCCATGAAAGCGGGTATCCCTCACGAAGACGCGCCGGGCGTGTACGACGCGCTGCCGTTTTTAGTGGCAAACACGCGGAACGTGATGGGCCTTGACCCTGCCGCAGACGAGCCGTTTATCGACACGCAAGGGTTAAACGTGGTGGTGCTCGGCGGGGGCGATACGGCGATGGACTGCGTGCGCACCGCGCTGCGGCATGGCGCGGCGAAAGTCACCTGCGCCTATCGGCGGGACGAGGCCAACATGCCGGGCTCAAAGAAAGAGGTTAAAAACGCGAAAGAAGAGGGCGCGGCGTTTGAATTTAATGTCCAGCCGGTTGAGCTCACGCTGGATACTGACGGGAAGGTCAACGGTATCCGGATGCTGCGCACCCGTCTGGGCGAGCCGGATGCGCAGGGGCGGCGGCGTCCTGTCCCGGTGGCGGGCAGTGAGTTTGTTATGCCAGCGGATGCGGTGATCATGGCGTTTGGGTTTAATCCGCACGCCATGCCGTGGCTTCAGGCGCAGGGCGTCGACACCGACGACTGGGGGCGCATCAGGGCCTCCGTGGAGAGCCGTTATCGCTACCAGACCTCGAATCCGCAGATTTTTGCTGGCGGTGATGCGGTACGCGGTGCGGATCTGGTGGTCACCGCGATGGCGGAAGGGCGTCATGCCGCGCAGGGGATCATGGACTGGCTTGGCGTGCCGCCGCGCAACATGCATTAACGCAGACGGGCGACAAAGCGGGCTTCACGGCGTAGTATAAACAGACTCATTTTGCCGTGGAGCCCGTATGTCCCTGAACATTAGCGTTATTAAAGACAAAATCCTTTCTGAAAATTACTTTGTCCTGCGTAACATCACTTACGATCTCACCCGTAAGAACGGGGAAGTCATTCGCCATAAACGCGAAGTCTACGACCGGGGCAATGGTGCAACCATTCTGCTGTATAACCGTGAAAAGCAAAGCGTGGTGCTGATCCGCCAGTTTCGCATCGCGACATGGGTCAATGGCAACGCGGACGGACGGCTGATTGAAACCTGTGCAGGTCTGCTGGATGACGATGAGCCGGAAGTGTGTATCCGCAAAGAAGCCATTGAGGAGACGGGCTTTGAAGTGGGGGCGGTGCAGAAAGTCTTTGAGCTGTTTATGTCCCCTGGCGGGGTTACCGAGCTGATCCACTTCTTCATTGCGGAATATACCGATGCCCAGCGCACGCACCGGGGCGGCGGCGTGGACGATGAAGACATTGAAGTGCTGGAAATGCCTTTCGCGCAGGCTGTTGACATGGTGAAACGCGGCGAGATCCGCGACGGTAAAGCGGTGATCCTGTTGCAGTATCTGCAAACCAGCGGGCTGATGAATGCGGCGGCGGCAGCGCGATAAGTTGTATTTCAGATAAATCTATCCGATAAATCCGATTGAGCCAGCCCGCCCAGGGCACGAAGATACGCCCCAGATTGACCTATTCGTTTCCGGGGCTGTGCCGTTCATGCGCTACTGCGTTTTTCTTCTCTTCTTCATTTGCGTGCTTCCCGCGCCTCGGGTGTGGGCTGCGCCTGCGCAGCAGTCTTTTTCAGACTGGCAGGTGACCTGCAATAACCAGAACTTTTGCGTAGCGCGCAACACCGGCGAGCATCGCGGTCTGGTCATGACGCTGAGCCGCAGTGCGGGGGCAAAAACGGACGCCAGCCTGCGCATCGATCTCGGCGGGCTTTCAGCGCCTCCGGTGAAAGAGCCTGACATCGCCCCGCGCCTGCTGCTCGACAATGTGCCGCTTAAACTCACGTCGCAACACTGGCAGTTAACCCCCTGGCATCTTAAAACAGACGATACGGCCACCATCACCACGTTTCTGAAAACCATTCAGGAAGGGCAGGCGCTGACCCTGCGCGGGGGGAAGCAGACAATCTCTCTGGCCGGGCTAAAAGCGGCGCTGCTGTTTATCGATGCCCAGCAAAAACGCGTCGGAAGTGAAACGGCATGGATTAAAAAAGGGGATAGTCCACCGCTGAGCGTGCCGCCTGCGCCGGCATTAAAAAAGGTGGCGGTGGTGAACCCCACGCCAACGCCGCTGACGCATAACGAACTCAACGATCTGCTGGATTATGGTACCTGGCGCATGAACCACAGCCAGTGCTCTCTCGATCCGAACCGGCGTGAAGTGCGCGTGACCGCGCTGACCGATGACAAAGCGCTGATGATCATCAGCTGTGAGGCGGGGGCGTACAACACCGTCGACCTGGCGTGGCTGGTGTCGCGTAAAAAACCATTTGCGGCCAGGAGCGTGAGATTGCGCCTGCCGTTTACCCCTTCCAGCCAGAGTAGCGACATGGAGCTGATGAATGCCAGCTTCGATGAAAAAACGCGCGAGCTGACCACGCTGGCGCTGGGACGCGGGATTGGCGACTGTGGGATCCAGACCCGCTGGCGTTTTAACGGCCAGCGCTTCCGCCTGGTACGCTACGCGGAAGAGCCAAGCTGTGATAACTGGAATGGGCCAGATGCCTGGCCCACGCTGTGGATCACAAGGTAGGGTTTTGCCGGGTGGCGCTGTCGCTTACCCGGCCTACGTTTTAGCGATTTGTAGGCCCGGTAAGGCGTAGCCGCCACCCGGCAACGCAGATCGCATTACAGCACGCTCAGCGCCTTCTCCACCACGTTCTCAACGGTAAACCCGAAATACGGGAACAGCTTGTCGGCCGGGGCGGATTCACCGTAACCATGCATCCCGACAATTGCCCCTTTCAGACCCACATATTTGTACCAGTAGTCGGCAATGCCAGCTTCAACCGCCACGCGCGCCGCGACGTTTGAAGGCAGCACCGATTCGCGGTACGCCTCATCCTGAGCATCAAAGATATCCGTTGAAGGCAGGGAAACCACGCGCACCGCATGACCCTCAGCGGTCAGTTTCTCCGCCGCTTTTACCGTGATTTCCACCTCGGAACCGGTGGCGATCAGGATCACGTCTGGCTTGCCGCCGCTGTCTTTCAGGATGTACCCGCCGCGGGCGATATTTTTCACCTGCTCCGGCGTGCGTTCGATCTGCGCCAGGTTCTGGCGCGACAGGATCAGCGCCGTAGGTCCGTTATGACGCTCTACGGCCAGCTTCCAGCCCACTGCCGCTTCAACCTGATCGCACGGACGCCAGGTGCTGAAGTTTGGCGTTAAGCGCAGGCTCGCCAGCTGCTCCACCGCCTGGTGCGTCGGCCCGTCTTCACCCAGCCCGATGGAATCGTGGGTATACACCATGATCTGCCGCGCCTTCATCAGGGCCGCCATACGCGCCGCGTTACGGGCATATTCGACAAACATCAGGAAGGTGGCGGTGTACGGCACGAAGCCGCCGTGGTGGGCGATGCCGTTGGCAATGGCGGTCATCCCGAACTCGCGCACGCCGTAGTGGATGTAGTTCCCGGCAATGTCCTCCTTCAGAGATTTAGAGCCGGACCAGATGGTGAGGTTACTTGGCGCCAGATCCGCCGAGCCGCCCAGCAGTTCGGGCAGGATTGGGCCAATTGCGTTCAGGGTGTTTTGTGATGCCTTACGGGTGGCAATTTTCGCCGGGTTGGATTGCAGGTTTTCAATCAGCGCCTGGGTTTTCTCTTCCCAGTCTTCCGGCAGGCCGCCGCTCATGCGGCGGGTAAACTCAGCCGCCAGCTCCGGATACGCTTTTTTGTAAGCGGCAAACTTCTCGTTCCAGGCCTGCTGCGCTTTTTCACCTGTTTCGCGAGCATCCCAGGCCTTGTAGATCTCTTTTGGGATCTCAAAGGCCGGGTGTTTCCAGCCCAGTTTCTGGCGGGTCAGCGCCACTTCCTCTTCACCCAGCGCCGCGCCGTGCGCCTCCTCTTTGCCCGCTTTGTTCGGCGAGCCGAAGCCGATGGTGGTGCGGCAGATGATCAGGGACGGTTTGTCCTTCACGCTCTGCGCTTCCTGAATCGCTTTTTTCACCGCCTCAGGATCGTGACCGTCGATCTCGTGCACCACGTGCCAGTGATAGGCTTCAAAGCGTTTCGCCGTGTCGTCGGTAAACCAGCCCTCGGTTTCCCCGTCAATGGAGATGCCGTTGTGATCGTAGAAGCCAATCAGCTTGCCCAGCCCCAGGGTGCCCGCCAGCGAGCAGACCTCGTGGGAGATCCCCTCCATCAGGCAGCCATCACCCATAAAGACATAGGTGTAGTGATCGACAATCTCGTGGTCAGGCTGGTTGAACTGCGCAGCCAGCGTACGTTCGGCAATCGCCAGGCCAACGGCATTCGCCAGCCCCTGGCCCAGCGGGCCGGTAGTGGTTTCAACGCCCGGCGTATAGCCGATCTCCGGGTGGCCCGGCGTTTTGGAGTGCAGCTGGCGGAAGTTTTTT
Source organism: Enterobacter cloacae complex sp. 6730903 (assembly GCF_048283985.1). Lineage (NCBI taxonomy): Bacteria > Pseudomonadati > Pseudomonadota > Gammaproteobacteria > Enterobacterales > Enterobacteriaceae > Enterobacter > Enterobacter cloacae complex sp. 6730903. The sequence goes on from NZ_JBLVXX010000001.1 coordinate 129,280, forward strand.
AACTCCTCAAGCGGCAGATCGTAGCCGGAAAGGTGCAGCAGGCTGTAGAGGAGCATCGAGGCGTGCCCGTTGGAAAGAATAAAACGGTCGCGGTCGTACCAGGTCGGGTCGGTCGGGTTGTGCTTCAGGAAGTCGTTCCACAGCACTTCGGCGATATCAGCCATACCCATGGGGGCGCCAGGGTGGCCGGAATTGGCTTTTTGTACGGCATCCATGCTGAGGGCGCGAATGGCGTTGGCGAGCTCTTTACGGGACATAGTTCACTCCGTGGCAAGGTTAAAGTTTGGCGGCGAGAAGATCTTCGAGTTTGCGCTGGTCGACGGCGAACTGACGGATGCCGTCCGCCAGTTTTTCCACGGCCATTGGGTCCTGATTGTGCTCCCAACGGAATTCCGCTTCGGTCATGGGTTTTGGTTTCGGCAGAACGGTAGAGGTTGGCACCAGCTTGCGGATCACCGTCTCTTCACTCTCCTGAAGCTTTTTCAGCAGGTCAGGGGAGATGGTCAGCCGGTCGCAGCCCGCGAGCGCGAGGATCTGCTCGGTGCGGCGGAAGCTGGCCCCCATCACGATGGTCTCGTAGCGGTGCTGCTTGTAATAATCGTAGATATTCCGCACCGATTTCACGCCGGGATCTTCGTCCACCACATACGGGTCCATCGGCTGTTTCGCCTGATACCAGTCGTAGATACGCCCGACAAACGGTGAAATAAGGAACACGCCCGCTTCGGCGCAGGCGCGCGCCTGGGCGAAGGAGAACAGCAGCGTCAGGTTACAGTTGATCCCCTCTTTCTCCAGCACTTCCGCCGCGCGGATGCCTTCCCAGGTGGAGGCAAGCTTGATCAGGATGCGTGACTTATCGATCCCCTGCTCCTGGTAGAGTTCCACCAGGCGGCGAGCCTTGTTAATGCTCTTTTCCTGATCGAATGAGAGGCGGGCATCCACTTCGGTGGAGACGCGTCCCGGTATGCTTTTAAGAATTTCCGCACCGATATTGACCGCCAGCTTGTCGCTGGCCTCGGCGACCTGCTGCTCCTGCGTTTTCCCGCGCTGTTTGCCGTAGGCAAGGGCGTCATCAATCAGATGACTAAAGTGCGCAAGACCGGCCGCCTTGAGCAGCAGCGAGGGGTTGGTGGTCGCGTCTTCCGGCTGGTAGTGACGAATCGACTCAATGTCGCCGCTGTCTGCAACCACGGTGGTAAATTGTTTGATGCCGTCTAGCTGGTTCATAATTACTCCTTGGAAATAAAAGAGTTAGTCGAGTGCGTCAGGTCACACTTCTGAGAAAATCATGATGGACTTAACAAAAAAGCATAGCAGACGGGGGAGGCATTGCTGTCTGAGACGGGTAACATGGCTGTTATAAATTGATAACAATTTTTATTCTGCAATGGTGAGAGTTTGGTAGCCTTCAAAGTTTAGGAGCCTGCCTGCGGCGATACTATGCGGCACACCAGGGTGTGCATAGGAACGTCAACATCACCCTTTTTGACCGAAACGTGAAAGGAATAACAAGATGGATGATCAGTTAAAACAAAGCGCTCTCGATTTTCACGAGTTTCCTGTTCCGGGTAAAATCCAGGTATCCCCGACCAAACCGCTGGCGACCCAGCGCGATCTGGCGCTGGCCTACTCGCCAGGCGTAGCCGCTCCGTGCCTTGAAATCGAAAAAGATCCGCTGGCAGCGTACAAATACACCGCCCGTGGCAACCTGGTGGCCGTGATCTCTAACGGTACGGCGGTACTGGGGTTAGGAAACATTGGCGCGCTGGCCGGTAAGCCGGTGATGGAAGGGAAGGGCGTTCTGTTTAAGAAATTTGCCGGTATCGACGTCTTCGATATTGAAGTGGACGAACTGGACCCGGATAAATTCATCAACGTGGTGGCGGCGCTGGAGCCGACCTTCGGCGGCATCAACCTGGAAGACATCAAAGCGCCGGAATGTTTCTATATCGAGCAGAAGCTGCGCGAGCGTATGAACATTCCCGTGTTCCATGACGACCAGCACGGCACGGCGATTATCAGTACCGCCGCCATTCTGAACGGTCTGCGTGTGGTGGAGAAAAACCTCTCCGACGTGCGCATGGTGGTTTCCGGCGCGGGCGCCGCAGCCATCGCCTGTATGAACCTGCTGGTGGCGCTGGGCATGCAGAAACACAACATTGTGGTCTGCGACTCCAAAGGCGTGATTTACAAAGACCGTGAGCCAAACATGGCGGAAACCAAGGCGGCCTATGCGGTGGAAGACGACGGCAAGCGCACGCTTGAAGACGTCATTGAAGGTGCTGACATTTTCCTCGGCTGTTCAGGCCCGAAAGTGCTGACCCAGGAGATGGTGCAGAAGATGGCGCGCGCGCCAATGATCCTGGCCCTGGCGAACCCGGAGCCGGAAATTCTGCCGCCGCTGGCGAAGGCAGTGCGCGAAGACGCTATCATTTGTACCGGCCGTTCGGACTACCCGAACCAGGTGAACAACGTGCTCTGCTTCCCGTTCATCTTCCGCGGTGCGCTGGACGTTGGCGCTACGGCGATCAACGAAGAGATGAAGCTTGCCGCCGTTCATGCTATCGCAGAGCTGGCGCACGCCGAGCAGAGCGAAGTGGTGGCCTCCGCCTACGGCGATCAGGATCTGAGCTTTGGCCCGGACTACATCATTCCTAAACCGTTTGACCCGCGTCTGATCGTGAAGATCGCGCCAGCGGTGGCCAAAGCGGCGATGGACTCCGGCGTGGCGACGCGGCCGATTGAAGACTTCGATGCCTACGTCGATAAACTTACCGAGTTTGTCTACAAAACCAACCTGTTTATGAAGCCGATCTTCTCCCAGGCGCGTGCTGACGCGAAGCGCGTGGTGCTGGCGGAAGGGGAAGAGGCGCGCGTGCTGCATGCCACGCAGGAGCTGATCACCTTAGGGCTGGCGAAACCGATCCTGATTGGTCGTCCGAGCGTGATCGAGATGCGTATTCAGAAGCTGGGCCTGCAAATTAAGCCGGGCGTCGACTTTGAGATCGTCAATAACGAATCCGATCCACGCTTCAAAGAGTACTGGAACGAATATTATTCGATCATGAAGCGCCGCGGGATCACCCAGGAGCAGGCGCAGCGGGCGGTGATCAGCAACACCACGGTGATCGGCGCGATCATGGTTCATCGCGGTGAGGCGGATGCGCTGATCTGCGGCACAATCGGCGAGTACCATGAGCATTTCAGCGTGGTGCAGGAGATCTTCGGCTATCGCGAGGGTGTCCATACTGCCGGCGCAATGAACGCGCTGCTGCTGCCAAGCGGTAACACCTTTATCGCCGATACCTACGTCAACGACGATCCAACCCCGGACGAACTGGCGGAAATCACCGTGATGGCGGCGGAAACCGTTCGCCGCTTTGGTATCGAGCCGAAAGTGGCGCTGCTGTCGCACTCTAACTTCGGGTCATCTAAATCCGCGGCGGCGTGCAAAATGCGCCAGACGCTGGACCTGGTGCGCGAGCGTGCGCCGGAGCTGATGATTGACGGCGAGATGCACGGCGACGCCGCGCTGGTGGAGACCATTCGTAATGAACGTATGCCGGACAGCCCGCTGAAAGGCTCGGCGAACGTGCTGATCATGCCGAACGTAGAAGCGGCGCGTATCAGCTACAACCTGCTGCGCGTGTCGAGTTCTGAAGGGGTGACCGTAGGGCCAGTGCTGATGGGGGTGTCAAAACCGGTACATGTGTTAACGCCGATTGCCTCCGTGCGTCGTATCGTCAACATGGTGGCGCTGGCGGTGGTTGAGGCGCAGACGCAGCCGCTGTAATTTTTACCCTCACCCTAACCCTCTCCCAAAGGGAGAGGGAATTTATACTCCCTCTCCCTTTGGGAGAGGGCAGGGGTGAGGGGGTTACACCCAGTCCCGAACCCGAATAAACTCACGCAAGGCAGCCTCCGGGCTGCCTTCTTTGGGTTCAAAGCTGTATTCCCAGCGCACCAGCGGCGGCATCGACATCAGAATGGACTCCGTGCGCCCACCGGTTTGCAGGCCAAACAGCGTCCCGCGATCCCATACCAGATTAAACTCCACGTAGCGCCCGCGGCGGTACAGCTGGAACTCACGCTCGCGAACGCCGTAGTCGGTGTTTTTGCGGCGTTCGACAATTGGCAGATAGGCGTCGGTAAAGCCTTCACCCACTGCGCGCATAAAGCTGAACGCGGTATCAAAATCCGGCGTGTTGAGATCGTCAAAGAACAGCCCGCCGATGCCGCGCTGCTCGTCGCGGTGCTTCAGATAGAAATAATCATCGCACCACTTTTTGTATTTCGGGTAAACGTCTTCGCCAAACGGCAGGCAGAGGTCGCGCGCGGTGATGTGCCAGTGCACGGCGTCCTCTTCGAAGCCATAGTAAGGCGTTAAGTCGAAACCGCCGCCAAACCACCAGACGGGATCGGCTCCCGGTTTTTCCGCGATGAAAAAGCGCACGTTGGCGTGGCTGGTTGGCACAAACGGGTTATGCGGATGCACCACCAGCGAGACGCCCATCGCCTCGAAGCTGCGGCCCGCCAGTTCAGGCCGATGCGCCGTGGCGGATGCTGGCATTGCATCACCGTGGACGTGGGAGAAGTTAACCCCGGCCTGTTCAAAAATACCGCCGTTACGCAGCACGCGGCTGCGCCCGCCGCCGCCCGCGTCACGCTGCCAGGCGTCTTCATGGAATTCACCGCCGTCTGCGGCGGCCAGTTTCTGGCAAATCGCGTCCTGTAGCTGCATCAGGAACGTTTTGACCAGCTGTGCATTCGGTTTCATCAACGTTTCCTGGAGTGTGCTTTTTGATTATCGAACCAGTTGAAATAACTGATAACCCCGGAGGCGATAGCGTTCGCGATCTTCTGACGAAACGCCGTGGTGCCGAGTAATCGCTCTTCTTCCGGGTTGGTAATGAACGAGGTTTCAACCAGCACGGACGGAATGGACGGGGACTTCAGCACCACAAACGCGGCCTGCTCGGTGCTTTTACTGTGCAGACGGTGCACGGGCTTAATCCGTTTGAGGATATGCGAGCCGAGCGTCAGGCTGTTTTTGATGGTATCGGTCTGCACGAGATCGAACAGAACCTGCTGCAACAGATGGTCTTTGTCGGTGGCTTTTTTCCCGGCCACTTCATCCGCCCGGTTTTCGCGATCGGAGAGGTATTTCGCCATGGCGCTACTGGCGCCTCGGTTGGAGAGGGCGAACACCGAGGCGCCTGCGGCGGAAGGGTTTGTGAAGCCATCCGCGTGAATGGACATAAACAGGTCGGCGCCGTGCTTGTGGGCAATCTCCACGCGATCGTACAGCGGGATAAACGTGTCGCCCGTGCGCGTCAGGCGGGCGTCAATACCGTTGCTGCGTAAAATTGCGCGCACATTTTTTGCAATTGCCAGCACGACGTGTTTTTCTTTCGACCCGTTTCGGCCAATGGCGCCGGTGTCGATCCCGCCGTGGCCCGGATCGAGCATGACCAGACGCTTTGCGCCGGCTTTTTTGGTTTTCGGCTTGCTGTGTCCGTTACTGGTTTTAAGCGTGCTCTCTTCTTTTGCCTGAGCCTGCTTTGCGATGCCCGTTAACGTTAAGGCCGCCAGCCCCGCTTTGAGAACCTGACGACGCGATGTGAGTGCTTTTAATGGTTTGAATGTGCTCATGCGGCCTGAATTGTAAAAATTGGGGTCCTGGTGTTATATCGTATCGCGTTTTGCGTGACGACATTCCTTATTGAGAATTGTTTTACTTTTCATTTCAATACGTGACAAAGTGACATTATGCCAAATTTTGGCGAGTTTTTCCCCGGTTATTGGCTAAATGCCCTGTTCACGCCATAATCACTGTTTTTAAACCCGAAAAGGCGGTTAATACCATGGAGATACGCGTTTTTCGCCAGGAAGATTTCGAAGAGGTGATCACCCTTTGGGAGCGCTGCGATCTGCTGCGTCCGTGGAACGATCCGGAAATGGACATCGAACGGAAGGTGAATCACGACGTCAGTCTGTTTCTGGTCGCTGAGGTCAACGGCGAGGTGGTCGGGACGGTAATGGGCGGGTACGACGGCCACCGCGGGTCGGCCTACTATCTGGGCGTGCACCCGGAATACCGCGCGCGCGGCATCGCCAACGCGCTGCTTAACCGTCTGGAAAAGAAGCTGATCGCCCGTGGCTGCCCGAAAATCCAGATTATGGTGCGGGAAGATAACGACGTGGTGCTGGGCATGTATGAACGTCTGGGCTACGAGCACGCGGATGTCCTGACGCTGGGTAAGCGCCTGATCGAAGATGAAGAGTACTGAGTTCCACCCTGGCGACTATGATGTTCACGGTCGTCTGCGTCTGCCTTTTTTGTTCTGGTGCGTTCTGCTGTTGCAGGCCCGCACCTGGGTGCTGTTCGTGATGGCTGGCGCGTCGCGCGGGCAGGGCGATACGCTACTGAATCTCTTTTATCCCGATCACGATGCGTTCTGGCTGGGGTTACTGCCCGGTGTACCGGCGGTGCTGGCGTTCCTGTGCAGCGGTCGGCGGCAGTTCCTCCCGCGCTTCTGGCGCGCGCTTCGCTGGCTGTTGATTCTGGCGCAGGTTGTGCTTCTGGCCTGGCAACCCGTACTCTGGCTGTACGGCGAGCCGCTTTCCGGTATCGGGATTGCGCTGGTGGTGGCGGATATTGTCGCGCTGCTGTGGCTGGTCACGAATCCCCGTTTACGCGCCTGTTTTACGCAAGAGTCAGATTAAAACGGCACTTTTTGCCGATACTGCACTCCAACAAGCGTTGATTTACTACGTAAGGACGTCTCAATGAAATCGCTGCGTTTACTTTTATGCGCTCTCCCGCTGGCGTTAACCGGCTGTTCCACGCTCTCATCCATCAACTGGTCTGCGGCCTATCCGTGGAACTGGTTTGGCTCTTCAACGGAAGTGACCGAGCAGGGCGTGGGCAAAATCACCGCGTCGACGGCGCTGGATCAGGATGCCATTCAGGAGGCCATCGGCAGTGATTATCGCCTGCGCAGCGGCATGAAAACCGAGAACGGCAACATCGTGCGCTATTTCGAAGCGTTGAAAGACGACAAGGTGGCGATGGTCATCAACGGCGATAAAGGTACGGTCAACCGCATTGCGGTGATGGATGAAGAGATCCCGACCTCAGGTGGCGTGAAGGTAGGTACGCCGTTTGGCGAACTCTATCAGAAAGCGTTTGGCCACTGCGCCAGCGTGCCGTCGGATGACAGCGTGGCGGTCGAGTGTAAGGCCGACGGCAGCCAGCACATTAGCTATGTATTCAGCGGCACCTGGAACGGTCCGGAAGGGTTAATGCCGTCTGACGACACCCTGAAAAAGTGGAAAGTGAGCAAAATTATCTGGAAGCAGTAATTTGCGCCTGAGCAAGCCGCCTCGCTGAAATCCAGGTATAATAGCCGCCATCAATGCCACGCTGTCGTGGCATCTTTTTTTCAGGAGGAGCGATGTCTCAGGTTCAGAGTGGCATTTTGCCAGAACATTGCCGCGCGGCGATTTGGATTGAAGCCAACGTCAAAGGGGACGTGGATGCCCTGCGCGCGGCCAGCAAAGTTTTCGTTGATAAACTGGCCACCTTCCAGGCCAAATTCCCCGAAGCCCATCTGGGCGCGGTGGTTGCCTTTGGCAATACCGTCTGGCGTCAGCTGAGCGGCGGCGAAGGCGCAGAAGAGCTGAAAGACTTTATTCCTTATGGCAAAGGTCTTGCGCCCGCCACCCAGTATGACGTCCTGATCCATATCCTCTCCCTGCGCCATGACGTGAATTTCTCCGTCGCTCAGGCAGCGATTGAGGCCTTTGGTGACAGCATCGACGTGCAGGAAGAGATCCACGGTTTCCGCTGGGTGGAAGAGCGCGATTTGAGCGGCTTCGTCGACGGTACCGAAAACCCGGCCGGGGAAGAGACGCGTCGCGAGGTGGCTGTAATCAAGGATGGCGTGGACGCGGGCGGCAGCTACGTGTTCGTCCAGCGCTGGGAGCATAACCTCAGGCAGCTCAACCGCATGAGCGTGCATGACCAGGAGATGATGATTGGCCGCACCAAAGACGCCAATGAAGAGATTGACGGCGATGCGCGTCCGGCCACGTCCCACCTGACCCGCGTTGACCTTAAAGAAGACGGTAAGGGGCTGAAGATTGTTCGCCAGAGCCTGCCGTACGGCACCGCGAGCGGTACGCACGGCCTGTACTTCTGCGCTTACTGTGCGCGCCTTTACAACATCGAACAGCAGCTGCTGAGCATGTTTGGCGATACCGACGGCAAGCGTGACGCCATGCTGCGCTTCACCCGTCCGGTGACCGGTGGCTACTACTTCGCGCCGTCCGTTGAGCGCCTGCTGGCGCTGTAACCCCCTCACCCTAGCCCTCTCCCCACGGGGGAGAGGGGATTAATGCCTTATTCCCTTTTCTGCTTCTAAATCACCAAACGGTATATAAAACCGTTACTCCTTTAGACTCCGTTATAAATATTATGACTATAAGATAGTCATCACATTTATAAGGGTGCGCAATGGCCGTTACTGTACTGAAAAAAGGATCGCTGGCACTGGCAGGTTTACTGCTGGTGGCGCAGGCGCAGGCAACCGAGTTGCTGAACAGTTCTTATGATGTTTCACGCGAGCTGTTTGCCGCCCTTAATCCCGCATTTGAACAGCAGTGGGCGAAAGATAACAGCGGCGACAAGCTGACCATCAAACAGTCGCACGCTGGTTCATCCAAGCAGGCGCTGGCCATTTTGCAGGGGCTGAAAGCGGATGTGGTGACCTACAACCAGGTCACGGACGTGCAGATCCTGCACGACAAAGGCAAGCTGATCCCGGCGGACTGGCAAAGCCGCCTGCCGAACAACAGTTCGCCGTTCTATTCCACCATGGGCTTCCTGGTGCGCAAGGGCAACCCGAAAAACATTCACGACTGGAACGACCTGGTGCGTTCTGACGTCAAGCTGATTTTCCCGAATCCGAAAACCTCCGGCAACGCACGTTATACCTATCTGGCGGCGTGGGGCGCGGCGGACAAAGCTGACGGTAACGATAAAGCGAAAACCGAACAGTTTATGACCCAGTTCCTGAAAAACGTCGAAGTGTTTGATACCGGCGGCCGGGGCGCAACCACCACCTTCGCCGAGCGCGGGCTGGGCGACGTGCTGATCAGCTTTGAATCCGAAGTGAACAATATTCGTAAACAGTACGAAGCGCAGGGCTTCGAAGTGGTTATCCCGAAAACCAACATTCTGGCCGAGTTCCCGGTGGCCTGGGTGGATAAAAACGTCAAAGCCAACGGCACTGAGAAAGCGGCAAAAGCCTATCTCAACTATCTGTACAGCCCGCAGGCGCAGACGGTGATTACTGACTATTACTACCGCGTTAATAATCCGGACGTGATGAACAAGCTGAAAGACAAATTCCCGCAGACCGAGCTGTTCCGCGTGGAAGATCATTTCGGCGCCTGGCCTGAGGTGATGAAAACGCATTTTGCCAGCGGCGGTGAGTTAGACAAATTGCTGGCGGCGGGGCGTAAGTAATGTTTGCAGGATCAACAAGACGTGTGCTGCCGGGTTTTACCTTAAGCCTCGGGACCAGCCTGCTGTTCGTCTGTCTGATTTTATTGTTACCGCTCAGCGCTCTGGTGATGCAGCTCGCTGAGATGAGCTGGTCCCAGTACTGGGAAGTGGTCACCAACCCGCAGGTGGTGGCGGCCTACAAGGTCACGCTGCTGTCTGCGTTCGTGGCCTCGATTTTTAACGGCGTGTTTGGCCTGCTGATGGCGTGGATCTTAACCCGCTATCGCTTCCCGGGCCGCACGCTGCTCGACGCCCTGATGGATCTGCCGTTTGCCCTGCCAACGGCGGTGGCCGGTTTGACGCTGGCGTCGCTGTTCTCCGTGAACGGCTTTTACGGCGAATGGCTGGCGAAGTTTGATATCAAAGTGACTTATACCTGGATCGGTATCGCGGTGGCGATGGCCTTCACCAGCATCCCGTTTGTGGTGCGTACCGTACAGCCGGTGCTGGAAGAGTTAGGCCCCGAATACGAAGAGGCCGCGGAAACCCTGGGCGCCACGCGCTGGCAGAGTTTCCGTAAGGTTGTGCTGCCGGAACTTTCTCCGGCCTTGCTGGCGGGGGTGGCGCTCTCCTTTACCCGCAGCCTCGGTGAATTTGGCGCGGTCATTTTTATCGCCGGGAACATCGCGTGGAAAACCGAAGTGACCTCGCTGATGATTTTTGTCCGTTTGCAGGAGTTTGATTATCCGGCCGCGAGCGCGATTGCCTCGGTGATCCTTGCCGCGTCGCTGCTGCTGCTGTTCTCGATTAACACTCTGCAAAGTCGCTTTGGTCGACGTGTGGTAGGTCACTGATGGCGGAAGTTACGCAATTGAAGCGCTATGACGCGCCCCGCATCAACTGGGGCAAATGGTTTCTGATTGGTACCGGCGTGCTGGTCTCCGCATTCATTCTCGTCGTGCCGATGGTGTACATCTTCGTGCAGGCCTTCAGCAAAGGGATTATGCCCGCGCTGCAAAACCTGGCCGATCCGGACATGCTCCACGCCATCTGGCTGACGGTGATGATTGCCCTCATCACCGTCCCGGTGAATCTGGTGTTTGGCGTATTGCTGGCCTGGCTGGTAACGCGCTTTAACTTCCCGGGGCGTCAGCTGCTGCTGACCTTGCTGGATATCCCGTTTGCGGTGTCTCCGGTGGTGGCGGGTCTGGTTTATCTGCTCTTCTACGGCTCCAATGGCCCGCTGGGCGGCTGGCTGGATGAGCACGACCTGCAAATCATGTTCGCCTGGCCGGGGATGGTGCTGGTGACCGTCTTTGTCACCTGTCCGTTCGTGGTGCGCGAGCTGGTGCCGGTGATGCTCAGCCAGGGCAGCCATGAAGATGAAGCCGCGGTGCTGCTCGGCGCTTCCGGCTGGCAGATGTTCCGCCGCGTCACGCTGCCGAATATCCGCTGGGCACTGCTTTACGGCGTGGTGCTGACCAACGCCCGTGCGATCGGTGAGTTTGGCGCGGTGTCGGTGGTATCCGGCTCGATTCGCGGCGAAACCCTGTCGCTGCCGTTACAGATTGAATTACTGGAACAGGACTACAACACAGTCGGTTCCTTTACTGCCGCAGCGTTGCTGACGCTGATGGCCATTTTGACCCTGTTTTTGAAGAGTGTGGTGCAGTGGCGTTTAGAGAATCAGGAAAAACGTCAGCATCAGGAGGGAAATCATGAGCATTGAGATTGCCAATATTAAGAAGTCTTTTGGTCGCACCCAGGTGCTGAATGATATCTCGCTGGATATCCCTTCCGGACAAATGGTGGCGCTGCTGGGGCCGTCTGGCTCCGGTAAAACCACGCTGCTGCGTATTATCGCCGGGCTTGAACACCAGACCAGCGGACATATTCGCTTCCACGGTACGGACGTTAGCCGCCTGCACGCCCGCGACCGTAAAGTGGGCTTTGTATTTCAGCATTATGCGCTGTTCCGCCACATGACGGTATTCGACAACATCGCGTTTGGCCTGACCGTGCTGCCGCGTCGTGAACGTCCGGATGCCGCCGCCATCAAAGCGAAAGTGACCAAACTGCTGGAGATGGTGCAGCTTGCGCATCTGGCGGACCGCTTCCCGGCTCAACTTTCCGGCGGGCAGAAGCAGCGCGTGGCGCTGGCGCGTGCGTTAGCCGTTGAACCGCAAATCCTGCTGCTGGACGAACCGTTTGGCGCGCTGGATGCGCAGGTGCGAAAAGAGCTGCGCCGCTGGCTGCGTCAGCTGCATGAGGAACTCCAGTTCACCAGCGTTTTCGTGACCCACGATCAGGAAGAGGCGATGGAAGTGGCCGATCGCGTGGTGGTGATGAGTCAGGGCAACATTGAGCAGGTTGACGAGCCAGAGCAGCTCTGGCGTGAACCGGCGACCCGCTTTGTGCTGGAGTTTATGGGGGAAGTCAACCGCCTTCAGGGCACCATTCGCGGCGGTCAGTTCCACGTTGGCGCGCACCGCTGGCCGCTGGGGTATACCTCCGCGCATCAGGGGCCGGTGGATCTGTTCCTGCGTCCGTGGGAAGTGGACGTCAGCCGCCGTACCAGCCTGGATTCACCGCTTCCGGTGCAGGTGCTGGAAGCTAGCCCTAAAGGGCACTACACCCAATTAGTGGTACAACCCCTGGGCTGGTACACCGAGCCGCTGACCGTGGTTATGCGTGACGACGTGCCGCCGCACCGGGGGGAGCGTCTTTTTGTGGGGCTGCAACATGCGCGCATTTATCATGGCAACGAGCGTATCGAGACGCGCGAGGATATTGCTCTGGCGGAGTCAGCCTGATAGGTTATTAGTATGTTTATCGCCCGGTGGCGCTGCGCTGACCGGGCCTACAGTTATCACTGCGTCTTGTAGGCCGGGTAAGCTAAGCGCCACCCGGCTTTTTTATTGAGTAAAAATCGTGAATACACTCGAACACACCATCGGCAACACCCCTCTGGTCAAACTTCAGCGCATGGGGCCGGACAACGGCAGCGAAATTTGGGTCAAACTTGAAGGCAATAACCCGGCGGGGTCGGTAAAAGACCGGGCGGCGCTGTCGATGATTGTCCAGGCTGAAAAGCGCGGTGAAATTAAGCCCGGCGACGTGCTGATCGAAGCCACCAGCGGTAACACCGGTATCGCGCTGGCAATGATTGCCGCCCTGAAAGGCTACCGCATGAAGCTGCTGATGCCGGATAACATGAGCCAGGAGCGCCGGGCCGCCATGCGCGCCTATGGAGCCGAGCTGATTCTGGTAAGCAAAGAGCAGGGGATGGAAGGGGCGCGAGATTTAGCGTTAGCGATGGCGGAGCGCGGGGAAGGCAAGCTGCTCGACCAGTTCAACAACCCGGACAACCCGTACGCGCACTACACCACCACCGGCCCGGAAATCTGGCAGCAAACCGACGGGCGCCTCACCCACTTTGTCTCCAGCATGGGGACCACGGGCACGATCACCGGTGTGTCACGCTTTCTGCGCGAACAGGAGAAGCCGGTGACGATTGTCGGCCTGCAACCTGAAGAGGGGAGCAGTATTCCAGGCATCCGCCGCTGGCCAGCGGAGTATATGCCGGGCATCTTTAATGCGCAGCTTGTGGACCAGGTGCTGGATATTCATCAGCGCGAGGCGGAAAATACCATGCGTGAGCTGGCCGTGCGTGAAGGTATCTTCTGCGGCGTCAGCTCTGGCGGTGCCGTAGCGGGCGCGATCCGGGTGGCTGAGTCCACGCCGGGAGCGGTGGTCGTGGCGATTATTTGCGATCGCGGCGACCGTTACCTGTCTACCGGCGTCTTTGGTGAAGAGAGTTATTCGCAGGGGGCGGGGATTTAAGCGTCATGGAGATGATTTTATTCCGGGATAACACCCGGGCGCAGCAAACCGATATTGTCGCCGTACAGTCGCAGGTGGTGTACGGCAGCGTGGGAAACAGCATCGCGGTGCCGAATATTCGCACCCACCGGCTGAACGTTACCGCCGTGCCGACGGTGCTGTTCAGCAATACGCCGCACTACGACACCTTCTACGGCGGGGTGATCCCGGACGAGTGGTTCAGCGGCTACCTGAAGGCGCTGGAAGAGCGCGAGATCCTGCGCGAGCTTAAAGCGGTCACCACCGGCTATATGGGCAGCGCCAGCCAGATCGTGCTGCTGGCGCAGTGGCTGAAGGCAATCAAAGTGCAACATCCCGATTTGCTGGTGCTGGTTGACCCGGTGATCGGGGATATCGACAGTGGGATGTACGTGAAGCCGGATATTCCTGAAGCCTACCGTGAGCATCTGCTCCCGCTGGCCCAGGGCATTACGCCCAACGTGTATGAACTGGAAGTGCTGAGCGGCAAACCGTGCCGTACGCCGGAGAGCGCCATTGCCGCCGCGCAGGGGCTGCTGTCCGACACGCTGAAATGGGTAGCGATCACCAGCGCGCCAGTGGCTGACGATCCGCAGAATATCCACGTCGTGCTGGTGAGCGAAGAAGGTGTTACCGTAAGCGCGCACCCGCGCGTAGAGACGGATCTGAAAGGAACGGGCGATCTGTTCTGTTCGGAGCTGATCAGCGGCATTGTGGGAGGGAAAACCGTTGCCGATGCCATTCGCATGGCGGGCGATCGGGTGACTGACGTTATGATCTACACGCAGTCGAAAGGCTATGACGAGCTTATTCTGCCGGCATAAACAAAAATGGCGCCCGAAGGCGCCATTTTTCTGTGCGGCAAGAATTACTTCTTGATGCGGATAACCGGGGTTTCACCCACGGTGACGCTGCCAGACAGTTTGATCAGTTCTTTGATTTCGTCCATGTTGGAGATAACAACCGGAGTCAGGGTAGACTTCGCTTTTTCTTCCAGCAGCGGCAGATCGAATTCAATTACCGGGTCGCCAACTTTAACACGCTGGCCTTCTTCCGCGATACGTTTGAAGCCTTCGCCTTTCAGTTCAACGGTGTCGATACCGAAGTGAACGAACAGTTCGATACCGCTATCGGATTCGATAGAGAACGCATGGTTGGTTTCAAAAATTTTACCGATGGTGCCGTCAACTGGAGCAACCATTTTGTTGCCAGTTGGTTTGATAGCAATGCCATCACCAACGATTTTCTCAGCAAACACTACATCCGGCACGTCTTCGATGTTGACGATCTCGCCGGAGAGCGGAGCAACAATCTCAATAGTTCCGGAGTCTTTCTTGTCATCAGAAACCAGAGATTTCAGTTTATCGAACAAACCCATGATCTTCTCCTAAGCAGTAAATTGGGCCGCATCTCGTGGATTAGCAGATTGTTTTTTCTTCAATGAACTTGTTAACCAGCGTCATTAACTCGTCCGTTGTCGGTTGAGCAAGAGCCTGCTCTGCTAACACCTTCGCATCTTCGAAGTTCGTGTTACGGATAATCTTCTTAATGCGCGGGATGGAAATGGCGCTCATAGAGAATTCGTCCAGACCCATACCCAGCAACAGAAGTGTAGCACGTTCGTCGCCTGCAAGCTCACCACACATGCCAGTCCATTTACCTTCTGCATGAGAAGCATCAATAACTTGCTTGATCAAATTCAGTACGGACGGTGACATTGGCTGGTAGAGATGTGAAATCATATCATTACCACGGTCAACTGCCAGGGTGTACTGCGTTAAATCATTGGTACCGATACTAAAGAAATCAACTTCTTTGGCTAAATGACGCGCAATGGTCGCGGCTGCCGGTGTTTCCACCATCACGCCGATCTCAATGGATTCGTCAAATGCTTTACCTTCGTCGCGCAGTTCCTGTTTGTAGATTTCGATCTCTTTCTTCAGTGCACGCACTTCTTCAACAGAGATGATCATCGGGAACATGATGCGCAGTTTACCGAACGCAGAGGCACGCAAAATAGCGCGAACCTGGTCACGCAGTATCTCTTTGCGATCCATGGCGATACGCACGGCACGCCAGCCCAGGAACGGGTTCTCTTCTTTCGGGAAGTTCATGTACGGCAGCTCTTTGTCGCCACCGATGTCCATGGTACGGACGATGACAGCCTGCGAGCCGCACGCTTCCGCAACCGCTTTGTACGCTGCAAACTGCTCTTCTTCCGTTGGCAGGGCGTCGCGATCCATGAACAGGAATTCAGTACGATACAGACCTACACCTTCCGCGCCGTTGCGCTCAGCGCCGTCAACGTCACGTACGGTACCGATGTTAGCGCACACTTCAACCTGATGGCCGTCCAGCGTGATGGCTGGCAGATCTTTCAGTTTAGCGAGTTCCGCTTTCTCGGTAGCAACCTGCTCCTGAACGGAACGCAGCTGCTCGATCACATCGTTAGTTGGGTTGACGTAAACCACATTGTTTACGGCATCCAGAATCAGATAGTCGTCGTTTTTCACCTGGGAGGTCACGCTACCGGTACCCACAATGGCTGGCAGCTCCAGAGAACGCGCCATGATTGAGGTGTGGGAGGTACGTCCACCTGCATCAGTAATGAAACCCAGCACCTTGTTCAGGTTCAGCTGTGCGGTTTCAGACGGGGTCAGGTCAGCGGCAACCAGGATGACTTCGTCCTGAATCGCGCTCAGATCGATGATGGCCAGACCCAGGATGTTGCGCAGCAGGCGCTTACCGATGTCACGTACGTCAGCCGCACGTTCTTTCAGGTATTCATCGTCCAGCTCTTCCAGGGCAGATGCCTGACCTTCGATAACTTCATGCGCAGCCGCGTCGGCCGTCATGCCTTTATCTTTAATCAGGGCTATGATTTCCTGCTCCAGCTCCTCATCTTCGAGCAGCATAATGTGCCCTTCGAAGATGGCTTCTTTTTCTTCACCGAAAGTTTCGCCAGCTTTAGTTTTAATCGCTTCCAGTTGCGCAGATGCCTTGGCACGACCGCTCAGAAAACGTTCAACTTCCTGATCAACCTTGTCGGCAGAAATTTTTTTCCGGTCAATGACGATTTCGTCTTCTTTCAGCAGCAATGCTTTGCCGAAAGCGATACCCGGGGATGCTAAAATGCCTGAAATCATAACCCTACCTTACTTGTGACTGATATTGAAAAGAACCCGGTAAACTTACTCGAGTTCAGCCATCAGCTTAACCAGATGCTCAACTGCTTTCTGCTCGTCTTCACCTTCAGCGGAGATGGTAACAACGGTACCCTGAGTCAGGCCCAGAGTTTGCAGCTTGAACAGGCTTTTTGCGCTAGCGCTTTTGCCGTTGGAAGTCACAGTGATTTCAGAAGTGAAGCCTTTCGCTTCTTTAACAAACTGAGCAGCAGGGCGGGTGTGCAGACCGTTCGGAGCGGTAATGGTAACTTCTTGCTGGAACATTGTATTTCCCCAACTTATAGGTTTAGTGTTGTGGAACTAAAGTCTAGCCTGGCGACTTAACTTTAGCCTGTATAGTTAGCGCTGACGTTTCAATCGTCATTAAACATTATGCAGTGAAAGCAAGACTTGAACCAAATCATAAAATCGATTCAGCAGCGCTATTTCGTTCACCGATTAATTTCGCGCATCAAAATAATTGCTGGTTTAAATACCAGACCCAACGGGGTGAAGCAATGCCAGGAGGGGTAAAACTTTGAAGCAGGCCACAAAAAAGCACCTGAAAAGGTGCTTTTTTACGCGTTTTTAACATGCTGGCATCACTGTTGCAGTTCTTTCTCAGTGAAGAGATCGGCAAACAGTGCTGTGCTTAAGTAACGCTCACCCGAAGACGGTAGGATAACCACAATGTTCTTATTGGTAAAGGTTTCGTCTTCCAGCAGTTTGAGGGCTGCCGCAACCGCCGCACCGGAAGAGATACCCGCCAGAATGCCTTCCTCATCCATCAGGCGACGCGCCGTGGAGATGGCTTCTTCATTGGTAATGGCGACGACTTTATCGATCAGCTTCAGATCCAGGTTGCCTGGAATAAAGCCAGCGCCAATACCCTGGATTTTGTGTGGGCCAGGTTTGATCTCTTCGCCTGCCAGCGCCTGAGCGATAACCGGTGAGTCAGTTGGCTCAACGGCAACGGTAATCAGATCTTTTTTACCTTTCGTGCCTTTAATATAGCGAGACACACCGGTCAGCGTACCGCCGGTGCCTACGCCGGAGATAAACACATCAACCTGACCGTCGGTATCTTCCCAGATTTCCGGGCCGGTGGTTTTCTCATGAATTTCCGGGTTGGCCGGGTTGCTGAACTGCTGGAGCAGCAGATATTTTGCCGGATCGCTGGCAACAATTTCTTCGGCCTTCTGAATCGCGCCCTTCATGCCTTTTGCGCCTTCGGTCAGGACCAGGTTCGCACCCAGCGCTTTCAGCAGCTTACGACGCTCAATGCTCATGGTTTCAGGCATAGTCAGCGTCAGCTTATAGCCACGCGCCGCCGCAACATAGGCCAGAGCGATACCGGTATTGCCGCTGGTGGGTTCAACCAGCTCAACGCCAGGTTTCAGCACGCCACGCTTTTCAGCATCCCAAATCATATTCGCACCGATACGGCATTTAACGCTGAAGCTTGGGTTACGAGATTCGACCTTCGCCAGAATGCGTCCATTACCGATACGGTTCAGTCGAACCAGGGGCGTATGACCGATAGTCAGCGAGTTGTCTTCATAAATCTTACTCATGGCCTGTCCTTAACTGTATGAAATTGGGATACCGACCCAGCATACCTGTAGAACAGGTATGGGGAAGTAAGGAAATCGCATATCTATATGCTGCAAGGAAATAATGGGGATCAGTATGGAATAAGGGGCGGCATAAGCCACCCCTCTTTTACACATTTTTGCATTACTTCCATAACGCGTGCTTAGCACGGTAGCAGTCCACCCACATTGCCGTCGCGCCGCAAACGGCAACGGGCATGATGAACAAATTGAGGAAAGGGATCATGGTGAACAGGCTGGTCAGCGCGCCAAACTGCATGTTGGCAACCTTCTGAGTGCGCAGGGCAGTGCGCATCTCTTTAAACGGCACTTTGTGGTTATCGAACGGATAATCACAGTACTGGATAGCAAGCATCCAGGCGCTGAACAGGAACCACAGCACGGGCGCAACCGTCTGGCCGATCCCGGGTACAAAATAAAGGATAAGCAGCACAATCGCCCGCGGCAGGTACCAGGCGAACTTCTGCCATTCACGCTTCATGATGCGGGGGAGATCTTTCACGATCCCCAGTACGCCCGTGTCAGGTGGCGTCGCACCGGTCAGGCGCGCTTCCAGCTGTTCGGCCAGCAGACCGTTGAACGGCGCGGCTATCCAGTTTGCTATCGTCGAAAAGAAATAGCCGAAAACCAGCAGCACGGAGATAACCGCAATCGGCCAGAGCAGGTAGTCTAGCCACTGTAACCAGTCCGGCACATAGCTCATCAGGGAAGGGATCCAGCTTTCCAGTCTGGTGAACAGCCACCAGAAGGCCCCGCCCATCAGAATAATGTTGATCAGTAACGGCAAAATAACGAAGCGTCGAATGCCCGGCAGGGAGACCAGTTTCCAGCCCTGAGAAAAGTACCAGACCCCGCTGCGTGGGGCAGAAGAAGATGTTGAAACCATACCAGGCTGTACTCCTTTTTACACAACCAGTGGAATTGCCCGCCTATATTATCCAGTTACGGGCCAATGACCAGTTCGGAAATGTTCGAAAAACCAGCAAAAAGCACGATTTAGTTCATCTTTATGCTGTGAATGCTCTGCATACACTTGCACTTGACGTAAACGGCAAATACTCTTAGTGAGTAAATGTTTGCCGTGGTGGCAAGGTGTTAGAACAACAGAGAATATAATGATGCAGGATTTGCGTCTGATATTAATCATTGTTGGCGCGATCGCCATAATCGCTTTACTGGTACATGGTTTCTGGACCAGCCGTAAAGAGCGTTCCTCTATGTTTCGCGATCGTCCACTGAAGCGCATGAAGTCCAGTCGTGACGACGATGACGTTGAAGACGACATCGACGGTCCTGACGACGACGGCGTGGGTGAAGTTCGTGTTCATCGGGTCAATACTGCGCCCGGCGCAGCGCATGGAGAGCATGAAGCCCCCCGCGCTCCGCAGCACCAGTATCAACCACCGTATGCTTCTGCCCAGCCGCGCCAGCCAGCGCCGCCGCCAGTGGAAGAACCTGTTCGTCATCCGCCGCAGCAGCCTGTGCAACAGCAGCCCGTTGCGCCACAGCCTGTACAGCCGCAACCTGTGCAACAGCCTGCACAGCCAGTGCATCAGCCACAGCCTGTTCAGCAGCCGCAGCCGGTACAACAACCGCAGCCGCAGCCTGAACCGCCTGCGCCACAGCCCGCTCCGCGCGTTGAGCCAGAGCCGGTCACAGAGCCAGAACCGGTTGTTGAAAAGCCGCAGCGTAAAGAAGCGGTGATCATCATGAACGTGGCTGCTCATCATGGCACCCATCTGAACGGTGACGTGCTGCTTAACAGCATCCAACAGGCAGGCTTCAAGTTCGGCGACATGAATATTTTCCATCGCCACCTGAGTCCTGACGGTAGCGGTCCGGCGCTGTTTAGCCTGGCCAATATGGTCAATCCAGGCACGTTTGACCCGGAAATGACCGGTGATTTCGTCACGCCGGGGGTTACGATCTTTATGCAGGTGCCGTCCTACGGTGACGAGCTGCAAAACTTTAAGCTGATGCTACAGTCCGCTCAACACATCGCCGACGAAGTGGGCGGTGTGGTGCTCGACGATCAGCGTCGAATGATGACGCCGCAGAAACTGCGCGAGTATCAGGACCGCATCCGCGAAGTTAAGGAAGCGAACGCGTAATCGTTGCGTTAACTTCAACTCCTCCTCAACCCCCGCCTGTCGGGGGTTTTTCTCATTGATGGTGCGATATGGACTCAATCGAACAACAACTTACTGAACTGCGAACCACGCTTCGCCATCATGAATATCTCTATCATGTTATGGACGCACCGGAAGTGCCGGATGCGGAATATGACCGCCTGATGCGTGAACTGCGCGAGCTGGAAGCGCAGCACCCCGAACTGATTACGCCCGATTCCCCAACGCAGCGCGTCGGCGCGGAACCGCTGGGCGCTTTCAGCCAGGTGCGCCATGAAGTGCCGATGCTGTCGCTGGATAACGTGTTTGATGAAGAGAGTTTTCTGGCTTTCAACAAGCGTGTGCAGGATCGCCTGAAGAGCGTCGACAATCTGAGCTGGTGCTGCGAGCTAAAGCTGGATGGTCTGGCCGTTAGTATTCTTTATGAGAACGGGGTGATGGTGCGTGCCGCAACGCGCGGCGACGGCACTACCGGGGAAGACATCACCACCAATGTGCGCACTATTCGTGCGATCCCGCTGAAACTGCGTGGCGATAACATTCCCGCCCGGCTGGAAGTGCGCGGGGAAGTGTTCCTTCCGCAGGCGGGCTTCGAGAAGATCAACGAAGAAGCGCGTCGTACCGGTGGGAAAGTGTTTGCAAACCCGCGTAACGCGGCGGCAGGTTCGCTGCGTCAGCTCGATCCGCGAATCACCGCGAAGCGACCGCTTACTTTCTTCTGCTACGGCGTCGGGATCCTGGAAGGCGGCGACCTGCCAGATACCCACCTGGGTCGCTTAATGCAGTTCAAAGAGTGGGGATTACCGGTAAGCAACCGCGTGCAGCTCTGCGACTCTCCGGAGGCGGTGCTGGCGTTCTATCACAAGGTTGAAGAAGATCGTCCCACGCTCGGGTTTGATATTGACGGCGTGGTGATCAAGGTTAACTCGCTGGCGTTGCAGGAACAGTTAGGATTTGTGGCCCGTGCGCCGCGCTGGGCGGTAGCCTTTAAGTTCCCGGCGCAGGAGCAGATGACCTTCGTTCGCGACGTGGAGTTTCAGGTAGGGCGTACGGGGGCGATTACGCCTGTGGCGCGTCTGGAGCCTGTGCAGGTGGCTGGCGTGCTGGTAAGTAACGCCACGCTGCATAACGCCGATGAAATTGCCCGCCTGGGCCTGCGCATTGGTGACAAAGTGGTGATTCGCCGCGCGGGCGACGTGATCCCACAGGTGGTTAACGTTGTTGAGTCTGAACGTCCTGCCGATACCCGTGCCATCGAGTTTCCAGCCCACTGTCCGGTATGTGGTTCGGACGTTGAGCGCGTGGAAGGTGAAGCGGTAATGCGCTGTACGGGCGGGTTAATCTGCGGCGCGCAGCGTAAAGAGTCCCTGAAGCACTTTGTCTCCCGCCGGGCGATGGACGTCGACGGAATGGGTGACAAGATTATCGACCAGTTAGTTGAGAAAGAGTACGTCCATACGCCAGCGGACCTCTTTACCCTGACGGCAGGTAAGCTGACCGGTCTTGATCGTATGGGGCCAAAATCTGCCCAGAATATCGTTAACGCGCTCGAGGCGGCCAAAAACACCACCTTTGCCCGTTTCCTTTACGCGCTTGGCATTCGTGAAGTCGGAGAGGCGACAGCGGCAGGGCTGGCGGCGTATTTCGGCACGCTGGACGCGCTGGAGAAAGCCACCATCGACGAGCTACAGAAAGTCCCTGATGTCGGCATTGTGGTCGCTACCCACGTTTTCAACTTCTTCGCCGAAGAGAGCAACCGTGAAGTGATCGGTAAATTACTGGAACAGGGCATTCACTGGCCTGCACCGGTAGTGGTTAATGCCGAAGAGATCGACAGCCCGTTTGCCGGTAAAACGGTGGTGCTGACCGGCAGCCTGAGCCAGCTCTCGCGCGATGACGCGAAAGCGCGCCTGGTGGCGCTGGGGGCAAAAGTGGCGGGCAGCGTATCGAAGAAAACCGACCTGGTGATTGCCGGGGAAGCGGCCGGTTCGAAGCTGGCAAAAGCGCAGGAGCTTGGTATCGAGGTAATCGACGAAGCGGAAATGATGCGCCTGTTAGGAGAGTGACGTGGAAAAAGAGCAGCTCGTTGAGATCGCCAATACGGAGATGCCGTTCGGTAAATATAAGGGTCGCAGGCTGATTGATTTACCGGAAGAGTATCTGCTGTGGTTTGCCCGTAAGGATGAGTTCCCCGCCGGGCGTCTGGGCGAGCTGATGGCTATCACGTTACTGATCAAAACAGAGGGGCTGACCCAGCTGGTTCAGCCCCTGAAACGTCCTTAAACTTTCGCGGCGCGGGTCTCTTCCTGCGCCAGCTTTTCTGTCTGCGCCTTGTAACGCCGCGCCAGTACCGCACACACCATCAGCTGGATCTGATGGAAAATCATCAGCGGCAACACCATCATCCCAATGACGGACGTCGGGAACAGAATATTGGCCATCGGGATCCCGTTGGCCAGGCTCTTTTTCGATCCGCAAAATACAATGGTGATTTCATCGGCCTTATTGAAGCCGCATTTGCGGGCCACAAAGACGTTAACCGCGATGACAATGGCCAGCAAAACGATGCTTACCACCACAATAAACAGCAGCGATCCAGCGCCCACCCTGTGCCAGATGCCGTTCACCACGGCTTCGCTGAAGGCCGTGTAAACCACCAGCAGAATTGAGCTTTGGTCCGTTTTCCCGATCCATTTTTTATGTTTTGCCACAAACGCCCCAATCCAGGGACGGGATAAGTGTCCGAGCACAAACGGCAGCAGCAGTTGCAGACAAATTTTACCCACCTGCTCCAGATTACCTTCCGCCCCGTGCATATTCATCAGCAGACCGACCAGCAGCGGTGAAACAAAGATCCCCAGCAGGCTGGAAGCGGAAGCAGAACAAACCGCCGCCGCGACGTTACCGCCCGCCAGCGAGGTAAAGGCAATAGCGGACTGCACGGTGGCCGGCAAAATGCACAGATAAAGGAAACCGGTATACAGCGCCGGATCGACATTCACCGGCGCCCACCAGGCGAACAGCACGCCCAAAACCGGGAAGAGGATGAAGGTGCTGCACATTACCCACAGGTGCAGTCGCCAGTGGCTACCGCCTGCAATAATGGCTTCCCGGGAGAGTTTGGCGCCATGCATAAAGAACAGCAGGGCAATGGCTGCCGTGGTCAGTCCTTCAATAACCGGAACGAAACTGCCCCGCGCCGGGAAGAACGAGGCCAGCAAGACGACACTAATCAGGGTCAGCGTAAACGGATCAAGGATACGAAAAAGTTTCATAATCACTCCTGAAAACAGATGCCGCTATTGTGCTTTCTTCCCTTTGAGAAATAAAATTGATTTATTGCATCCATTCATGAATTAAACAGATGAATTATTCGTTACGTCAGCTTCGCGTTTTCGTCACCGTCGCGCAGGCCCGCAGCTTTAGCCGGGCAGGGGAGATCATTGGCCTCAGCCAGTCGGCGGTGAGCCATAGCGTTAAGGAGCTTGAAACGCAAACGGGAGTGAAGCTGCTCGACCGTACGACGCGAGAAGTGGTACTCACCGAAGCGGGACAGCAGCTGGCAATGCGTCTGGAGAGGCTGCTGGATGAACTGCACAGTACGCTCAGGGATGTCGGACGGCTCGGACAACAGCTTTCCGGCACCGTGAGAGTGGCGGCGAGCCAGACGATTTCAGCGCATCTTATTCCCCAGTGTATCGCTGAAAGTAATCACCGCTATCCGGATATTGATTTTGTTTTGCACGACAGGCCGCAGCAGTGGGTACTTGAGAGTATCCGTCAGGGGGATGTGGATTTTGGCATCGTTATTGATCCCGGGGCGGTAAGCGACCTGGAATGTGAAGTGGTGCTCTCGGAGCCCTTTTTATTGCTCTGCCGCGATGATGATCCGCTGGCATCGCTGCCGCAGGTGACCTGGCAGGCCTTGCAGGGGGCAAACCTGGTGCTACAGGATTATGCATCAGGCAGCCGCCCGCTGATAGATGCCGCACTGACCGCGCAGGGCGTTAAGGCAACCATTGTGCAGGAGATCGGGCATCCTGCCACGCTATTCCCCATGGTCGAAGCGGGGATTGGCATCAGCGTTCTGCCGGCGCTGGCGCTGCCACTGCCGCAGGGGAGTCGTTTAACGGTGAAGCGTTTCGTACCCTGTGTCGAACGCCAGCTGATGCTGGTACGCCGTAAAAACAGGTCTCTTTCCGGCGCGGCGCATGCCTGCTGGGATGTGGTGCGTATGCAGGCCGAACGTTTGATGGAGGCCCGCACACGCGATCCACTCTTTAACGAAACCAATAATCAGATGTAGATATTAATCTGATGCTCCGCGGAGGGCTTATTGATGCCTTCCGCGACTGCCTGGCCTTTTTCCTGCTTTGGCATCGCCTCTTCGGCCTGCTGACGCTGCAATTGCGCCAGCTGTGCCTGCAACATAGCCAGCTGAGATTCGAGTAACTCTTGCTGCTTTTGCTTTTCTTCTGCTGTGGCATCACCCATGGCCACTTCTTTGAGCTGCTGAGTGACTTTCGTTATCTGTTTGGTCAGACGGGTGATTTGAGAAGCAATGTCGTTTCCGCCGGAGCTGTTATCTACGCTGCCGATTTCCATCGCCGACAGAGAAACGGGCTTAAGAGTTGTCATATTGAGATCCTTTTCGCCATAAAATAGAGGTATCGGCAAAGAAGGCGTGAGCTTGAGTAAAACAAGCGCTCTGGCTGCAATGGGGATGTGCTATATCGCAGATAGCAAAAAAGCGCCTTTAGGGCGCTTTTTTACATTGGTGGGTCGTGCAGGATTCGAACCTGCGACCAATTGATTAAAAGTCAACTGCTCTACCAACTGAGCTAACGACCCGAAATGGTGGGCGATGACGGGCTCGAACCGCCGACCCCCTCCGTGTAAAGGAGATGCTCTACCAACTGAGCTAATCGCCCATTTCGGAACTGCTGCGATAAGGTGAGAATGGTGGGCGATGACGGGCTCGAACCGCCGACCCCCTCCGTGTAAAGGAGATGCTCTACCAACTGAGCTAATCGCCCAATCTCAATGCTTATCTACACTGCGAGTCTACCGAAGTAGATGGTGGGTGATGACGGGCTCGAACCGCCGACCCCCTCCGTGTAAAGGAGATGCTCTACCAACTGAGCTAATCACCCCCGCTGTGTGGAGTCGCATTATAGGGAGAGTTGAAAATGAGTCAACGCATTTTCTAAAGTTTTTATTCGTTCGTCGTAAAATTAGTCAAAACGATCGCAAAACGGACTGTGGCGCATGATTTATAAACAAAAACAGCAATCTCGAACCGGATAAAGTGATCGACATTGAGGAATCGGCCCACAGTGATAGAATATTGCCCATTGTTTTCTTCCCGGAATTTGCCGATTACCGGCATCTTTATAACGTAAGGCCATTTCATGAAAATCAAAACTCGCTTCGCGCCGAGCCCGACAGGCTATCTGCATGTCGGTGGTGCACGTACCGCTCTCTACTCCTGGCTTTTCGCACGTCACAACAACGGTGAGTTTGTGCTGCGTATTGAAGACACCGATCTGGAGCGCTCAACGCCGGAAGCAATTGAAGCCATTATGGATGGGATGAACTGGCTGAATCTGGAGTGGGACGAAGGTCCATACTTCCAGACCAAACGTTTTGACCGCTATAACGCCGTAATTGACGAGATGCTGGTGGCAGGCACGGCCTATAAGTGCTACTGCTCCAGGGAGCGTCTGGATGCGCTGCGCGAAGAGCAAATGGCAAAAGGCGAAAAACCGCGTTATGACGGTCGTTGCCGCCATGACCACAGCGAGCATGCTGCTGATGAGCCTTGCGTAGTGCGTTTTGCTAACCCGCAGGAAGGCTCTGTTATCTTTGATGACCAGATCCGTGGCCCGATCGAATTCAGCAACCAGGAGCTGGATGACCTCATCATTCGTCGTACTGACGGATCGCCAACCTATAACTTCTGCGTAGTTGTGGACGACTGGGATATGGAAATCACTCACGTGATCCGTGGTGAAGACCATATTAATAACACCCCGCGTCAGATCAACATTCTGAAAGCGCTGAACGCGCCTGTACCGGTGTATGCGCATGTGTCGATGATCAACGGTGACGACGGTAAAAAACTGTCCAAACGTCATGGCGCGGTGAGCGTGATGCAGTACCGTGATGACGGCTATCTGCCGGAAGCGCTGCTGAACTACCTGGTGCGTCTGGGCTGGGCTCATGGTGACCAGGAGATTTTCAGCCGCGAAGAGATGATCGAGCTGTTCTCTCTGAACTCGGTGAGCAAATCAGCCAGCGCGTTCAACACTGACAAACTGCTGTGGCTGAACCATCATTACATCAATACCATGCAGCCAGAATATGTGGCGACTTATCTGCAATGGCACATTGAGCAGGCAAACATCGATACCCGTACGGGCCCTGAACTGGCGGATCTGGTGAAGCTGCTTGGCGAGCGTTGCAAAACGCTGAAAGAAATTGCTGAAAGCTGCCGCTACTTCTATGAAGAGTTTGACGCGTTCGACGCCGACGCGGCCAAGAAACACCTGCGTCCGGTTGCGCGTCAGCCGCTGGAAGTGGTGCGTGACAAACTCGAAGCCATTACCGAATGGACTGCGGAAAATGTTCACCACGCGATTCAGGCTACCGCTGATGAGCTGGAAATTGGCATGGGTAAAGTCGGTATGCCGCTGCGCGTTGCGGTGACGGGGGCAGGCCAGTCCCCGGCGCTGGACGTGACCGTTCATGCCATCGGCAAATCACGTAGCGTTGCGCGTATCAACAAAGCGCTGGGCTTCATTGCTGAGCGTGAAAGCCAGCAGTAATACTCGTGTAATACAAACAACGGCAGGGTAACCTGCCGTTTTTTTATGCCTGTTATTCAGCAATACCAAGACGCGTGAGAAAACCCTGCAAACCTTCACGAGCGAGCAACTTGTGCAAACGTTCCTGTTCGACAGTCGTCATGTTTTCCAGCGAGTCGATAATTTGTGGAAGCAGGCTGGATGAGGTTGCCACGCCGTAGTGGGAAGGGCTTTCCGCCACATGGTAAACAGCCCGACGGTTACGAATGGCGGGAAGACTAATGATGTGCTCCTTAACGTGCGCATCAATACATATCACCCTCGCTCTTCCGCCTTTTACACCGTTGATACCCTCCGTTTTCCATCCTTTCTGTCGTATCCAGCGATTAACGGTTTGTCGGGCTACGCCCAGACTGTCCGCCAGCTCTTCCGTGGTCATTTTGCTGCGTAATCTTTTCATATCAGCGTTGGTCGCGAATCCCTAAACGTTGTAACAAGCCGGTAATCCCTTCCCGCAGTAACAGCGATGTCATCTGCTTTTGCTCTTCCGGCGTCATTTCATTCGCCAGCGTCAGGAGCAGGGCATGAAGCGAGCCCTCGTGGTACGCCTTATCTGGCAGTTCCGGCGTCTCTGTTGCCCTGCGCGCGCTGCGAATAAAGTCGCGCACTTTTTCATTGACGTGTACCAGACGCGCCTTGCCACCCTGAACGCCTGGCTTTGGCGATGTAATCCAACCCTCTTTGCGTACCCATTTATTGATGGTCTGTCGGCTATAGCCAGTCAGCAGGGCTAACTCTTCTGGCGTCATTCGTTCCTTGATCATACAATTTCCTGAATATCTGTGGGGTTAATTAGTGGTTCATTTTATAGCACCGTTTTACGTGAAAACGTGACAAGCTTAACTCCTGGCTGCGTGCAGGCTCGCAAAGTGATTCATTTGCATGATTTTTCGGCGATTGAAAGGCGGAGGCTGAATTTGCCGTTGACACTCTGCGGCGGAATTCATATTATGCCGCCCGTCAACATGACAGCTTTACGACGGGGCTATAGCTCAGCTGGGAGAGCGCCTGCATGGCATGCAGGAGGTCAGCGGTTCGATCCCGCTTAGCTCCACCAAACTCTGAACCCAACAGAGTGCGGTAGGTAAAGTAACATGTGGGGCTATAGCTCAGCTGGGAGAGCGCTTGCATGGCATGCAAGAGGTCAGCGGTTCGATCCCGCTTAGCTCCACCAAAATTTAAACCCTCGTCGCAAGACGGGGGTTTTTTTATATCTTGTAAAATATTTAGACTGTTTTTGTTGCAATTAACGTCGTTTTCTACACCTCACCTCAATCCAAATCAATAAACAAGTCTATAAATAGACCTGAACTTGATTCGTGTAATTAATAAACCTATTATCCATCCGGTCAATGAGACGATGGTAAAATAGATTATCCGGATTAATGAATAGAAAAATTTACAATAATGTAAAAATATTTATGATTGCCCTGGCGCTAAGCCTGATTGCGATTCCTTTTTCTCGTTATATCTCACCACGTGCCATCGTCAGCGAAAATGATGTTTATTTAGCGTGGCTGCCCTTAAGTGCTATGCTCGCCATCGTGTTGTTATTTGGACGACGGGCAATCATTCCTTTGCTGTTTGGTTTTAGCGTTACTAACATTTATAACCTTGATTTAACGCTGCTACAATCAGCCGTATTATTATGTTGTCAGACGTTTTCCGTCTTCGCCGCCTGTGGCGTCATCCGGCTGGTGCTGGGCAAGCGCTGGCGGCACAGCATGCCGAATAAGTACATTGGCATACGTATTTTCTGGCTCGGATTTATGGTGCCTGTGGGCATCAAATTATCGATGTATCTGGCGGGATATTTATTTGATTTCCCGGTGACAATCTCCTCCTATTTCGGCGAAGGCTCTGCAATTTATAACGTTATCGATATTCAGAGTCTGATTGGTGCCGCCCTGATTTTCACCATGATGTTCTATTACCCGTTAAGAATGATTATTAATCCTCGCTATGCCCGAACATTCTGGCGGCGAAGCGTGAAGCCCCTCTTTTGTCACAAAAAAGCGTTATTTATCGTTGTGTGGCTGATGCTGTTGATCTCGATGATCGCTATTTTATGCGCGCCTTTTGAATCGCAGTTTATTGCGGGTTATTTGATGCCAATCGTTTTCATTCTTTTTACCCTGGGGATTGGTCGTCTGAGCTATGCGCTCATCTCTTTACTCTGGGCGGCCTCGGCGCTCATGCTGTTGACCTATAATTATAATTTTCTTAATGGCGTTGAATCGGGCCACTCGCTCTCCTTTATCCTGTCGGTGCTGATCTCTTTCGCCATCTGCCTGCTTTACATGTCGCGGATCTACCAGAAAAGTGAATGGCTGAAACAAGGCTGGCAGGAGAGGGCGCTTACCGATCCGCTCACCGGTCTGCCTAACATTCGTGCACTGGAAGTGTTTTTACAGCACCATCCCGAAGCCAAAATCTGCTGCCTGCGCCTGGATAATCTGGAATTTCTGAGCCGTCACTACGGCATCCTCATGCGTGTACACTGTAAAAAGATGATCACCGCGTCGCTGCAACCGTTATTGCAAAAAGATGAGAAGCTCTTCCAGTTGCCAGGCAGTGAGCTGGTGGTGGTCTTGCTGGGTCCGGGCACGGCTGAACGTCTGCAATATATGGTTGATCATCTGAACAGCCGTAAGATTGTCTGGAACAAGACTGAGCTCGACATCGAGTTTGGCGCCTCCTGGGGCGAAGTGCCGGATGGAGAAAGCCTGCATCATACGCTGGGTCAGCTGAGCTGGCTCTCCGAGCAATCCTGTGCCGGGCATAACGTCCTGGCGTTAACCAACAGTCTGGATGATGTCTCCGGTCAGACGACGGACAGAGTGCTGATGCTGGCCCGCATAAAACGCGCCCTTGATGTCGGAGGGCTTCACCTTTACGCCCAGCCAATCCATAACGCGCGTGGGGAAGGGTACTTTGAAATCCTCTCAAGGCTTGAAAGCGAGGGTGAGATCATTACACCTGATCGCTTTATTCCGCTGATTGCTCAGTTTAACCTGAGCCACCGATTTGACCTGAACGTGGTGGAAAAATTGCTGAAGTGGATGCGCAGCCATCCGTCCGAACGGGCCGGAACGCGGTTCTCCGTCAATCTGATGCCGCTGACGCTGATGCAAAATGAGATAGCGGCTGAGATCATCGCGCTTTTTGAACGCTACGCCATTGCGCCGCAAGATATCGTCATTGAGATCACCGAGGAACAGGCTTTCTCTGACTCGGGAAGCAGCATCAACAATATCCAGCAGCTGCGGGATTACGGCTTCCGCATTGCTATCGATGACTTTGGTACCGGCTATGCCAACTTTGAGCGCCTGAAGCGGCTGGAGGCCGATATCATTAAGATCGATGGCTGCTTCGTGAAAGATATCTGCACCGACAGCATGGATGCGATGATCGTGCAGTCCATTTGCAACATGGCCAAAACGAAATCGCTTTGTGTGGTGGCTGAATATGTGGAATCGGCTGAACAACGCGAAATGTTGCTGCGATTCGGCGTGGACTATTTGCAGGGCTATTTGATTGGCAAACCACTGCCCCTGACGGCGCTGGAGGCATAAAAAAACCGGGAGCGAGGACTCCCGGTTTTTATTGCGCGGTATGAATTACAGAACCAGTGCTGCGATAGAGGCAGACAGGACGCTCACCAGCGTTGAACCGTAAACCAGTTTCAGACCAAAGCGAGAAACAACGTTACCTTGCTCTTCATTCAGGCCTTTAATCGCGCCAGCGATAATACCGATGGAAGAGAAGTTCGCGAAGGAGACCAGGAAGACGGACAGGATCCCTTCCGCACGTGGGGAGAGCGTGCTGGCAATCTTCTGGAGATCCATCATCGCCACGAACTCATTGGAAACCAGTTTCGTTGCCATGATACTGCCCACCTGCAACGCTTCATGAGCGGGCACGCCCATCACCCAGGCAACCGGGTAGAAGATGTAGCCCAGAATACCCTGGAAGGAGATACCGAGTACGGCCGCAAACAGGGCGTTCAGCGCAGCGATCAGCGCGATAAAGCCAATCAGCATCGCGGCAACGATAATTGCAACCTTGAAACCCGCCAGAATGTATTCACCCAGCATTTCGAAGAAGCTCTGTCCCTCGTGCAGGTTAGACATCTGAATGTTCTCTTCGCTGGCATCCACGCGGTAGGGGTTAATCAGCGAAAGCACGATAAAGGTGCTGAACATGTTCAGAACCAGCGCCGCAACTACGTATTTTGGTTCCAGCATAGTCATATACGCGCCCACGATAGACATGGAAACGGTAGACATTGCGGTTGCCGCCATGGTGTACATGCGGTTACGGGACATCTTGCCGAGGATATCTTTATACGCAATGAAGTTCTCAGACTGACCGAGGATCAGCGAGCTAACTGCGTTAAAGGATTCCAGTTTACCCATGCCGTTAACTTTCGATAACAGGAAGCCGATCGCGCGGATAACCACCGGCAGAACGCGGATGTGCTGGAGAATACCGATCAGGGCAGAGATGAAGACGATAGGGCAGAGTACCTTCAGGAAGAAGAAGGCCAGACCCTGATCGTTCATGCTGCCAAAGACGAAGTTTGTCCCTTCGTTGGCGAATCCGAGCAGTTTTTCGAACATTTCGGAGAAGCCTTTCACGAAGCCGAGGCCTACGTTGGAGTTCAGGAAGAACCACGCAAGTAAAACTTCAATGACCAGCAGTTGGACAACATAGCGAATACGAATTTTTTTGCGGTCTGTGCTGACCAGCAATGCAAGTGCAGTAACGACAACGAGTGCCAGGACAAAATGAAGGACGCGGTCCATATTTGCTCCAAATATGAGGCAGGTTTAATTTCCGTGCACATTCTATGTAACAAGCACAAAGAAAACGAGATCAAGCCCACACTATAGTTACATCCTGTGACGAGTCTCAAAAATAGTGATCAACAATACATTTTTGTTATGTTAGGTAAATGAGTGAAAAGTTAAGTTTGTGTGCTACGCTTCACAAATGTCTGCGCATTTTCACATTCTGTGACCTTGCTCCACCTGCCTGTCTATCGTTCCTGACTATCAGAGAAATCATGTTAACCATTACAAATGAACTTGATAATCATTCTCATTTTGATAGCATGAAACATAGCAAAGGCTATATTTCCAGAGGCAGAAATGACGAATAGTCGCGTAGAGAGTAGCAGCGGCAGAGCGGCACGCAAGCTGCGGTTCGCATTAATGGGACCGGCATTCATTGCCGCGATTGGCTACATCGATCCGGGTAATTTTGCGACCAACATTCAGGCCGGGGCCAGTTTCGGCTATAAACTGCTGTGGGTTGTGGTCTGGGCCAATCTGATGGCGATGCTGATTCAGATGCTCTCCGCGAAGCTGGGTATTGCTACCGGAAAAAACCTGGCGGAGCAAATCCGCGATCATTATCCACGTCCGGCAGTTTGGTTTTACTGGGTTCAGGCGGAAATTATCGCCATGGCCACCGATCTCGCCGAGTTTATCGGGGCGGCGATCGGCTTCAAGCTTATCCTGGGCGTCTCCCTGCTTCAGGGGGCCGTGCTGACCGGTATCGCCACTTTCCTGATTCTGATGCTACAGCGGCGGGGGCAAAAACCGCTGGAGAAAGTCATCGGCGGCCTGCTGCTGTTCGTCGCTGCCGCCTATATTGTTGAGCTGATTTTCTCCCAGCCGAATCTGGCGCAGCTGACGAAAGGGATGGTGATCCCGTCGTTACCCACCTCTGAAGCCGTTTTTCTGGCTGCCGGGGTGCTGGGGGCGACCATTATGCCGCACGTCATTTATCTGCACTCTTCATTAACCCAGAATCTGCATGGCGGGACGAGTAAAGAGCGCTACTCCGCCTCGAAATGGGATGTGGCTATCGCGATGACCATTGCCGGATTTGTGAATCTGGCGATGATGGCGACCGCCGCCGCCGCGTTCCACTTTAACGGGCATACCGGGGTTGCCGATCTTGACCAGGCTTACCTGACGCTGGAGCCGCTACTGAGTCATGCCGCTGCCACTATTTTTGGTTTAAGCCTGGTTGCTGCGGGTCTTTCATCTACGGTTGTGGGGACACTGGCCGGGCAGGTGGTGATGCAGGGGTTCGTACGCTTCCATATTCCGCTGTGGGTTCGCCGCTCGGT
Organism: Enterobacter cloacae complex sp. 6730903; assembly: GCF_048283985.1. Classification (NCBI taxonomy): domain Bacteria; kingdom Pseudomonadati; phylum Pseudomonadota; class Gammaproteobacteria; order Enterobacterales; family Enterobacteriaceae; genus Enterobacter; species Enterobacter cloacae complex sp. 6730903. The sequence continues at coordinate 162,566 of NZ_JBLVXX010000001.1, forward strand.
CACGATGCTGCCTTCCTTTGTTGTGATCCTGATGGGGCTGGATCCGACCCGCATTCTGGTGATGAGTCAGGTATTGTTGAGTTTCGGAATTGCGCTGGCGCTGGTGCCGCTGCTGATCTTCACCAGTAATAAATCGCTGATGGGCGATCTGGTTAATTCGACGTGGGTGAAACGCGCCGGGTGGGCCATTGTGGTCGTGGTGGTGGCGTTAAACTTGTGGTTGCTGATAGGCACAGCCGCAGGCCTGTAAAAGAAAAAGGAGCCGGAAGGCTCCTTTTTGTTGTTAATGGTGATGGCCGTGACCGTGGCCTCTGCCTTTTCCGTGACCCCAGCCGCCACGGCGGTCATCACGATCGTTCCAGCCTTCGCGGTAGCCGCGTTCGTAAGCCTTACGCTTATCCCAGCCACGGTGATAGCCGTTATCGTGTTTCCACCAGCGGTTTTGACGCCATTCATAATGGCGGTGCCAGTAGTCACGGTCGCGCCAGTAGCCACCGTCCCAGTATCTGCCGTAGTCATCACGATCGCCAATTTGTAATTTAATCGATGGCAACAGGGTGATTTCGCCCGCACTGGCGACCAGCGGGGCCGAAGCCAGTAATACCGCTGCAAGAATCAGTGACCTGAACATACTCTTCTCCTTCACGATCGGGGCCGCTGTGCGACCTGTTAACGCAATTTTACGAGTTGGTAAACATTCGTTTCATCGCCTCAACTCCTAAATCATGAACGAGAGCACTTTTTGCTAAAAGTGTTTTTATTCTGCACTGGACAGGATCGTATCTATCGTCTTCAGCTCTTCTGCCGTGAACCGACAATTTTCAAGCACGCCTGCTGCATCATCAATTTGTCCGGTCTTGCTTGCGCCGATGAGCACGGATGTCACCGCATCGTGACGCAGGATCCAGGCCAGTGCCATTTGCGAAAGCTTTTGCCCCCGTTTTCCCGCCAGCGCATTCAGCTTGCGTACCTTTTCCAGCTTTTTGTCGGTGATCTGCTCCGGATTAAGGAACTTACTGCCGCTTGCTGCGCGAGAATCCGCCGGGATGCCGTTCAGATAGCGATCGGTCAACTGTCCGCCCGCCAGGGGAGAGAAGGGGATACATCCCACCCCTTTTTGCTGCAACACGTCCAGCAACCCCTCTTCAGGCGCACGTTCAAACATGGAGTACTTCGGCTGGTGGATCAGACATGGCGTGCCCAGATCCTCCAGTATTTCAATCGCCTGCCTTGCCACTTCTGCCGGGTAGTTGGACAGACCGATGTACAGCGCTTTGCCCTGACGCACCACATGGTCAAGCGCTTTCATGGTTTCACGTAGCGGCGTTTGTGGATCCGGGCGGTGATGATAGAAGATATCGACATACTCCAGCCCCATACGCCTGAGGCTCTGGTCCAGGCTGGCGATCAGATATTTACGCGAGCCCCAGTCGCCGTAAGGCCCGTCCCACATGGTGTAGCCCGCTTTGGTGGAGATGATCAGCTCATCGCGCCAGGGCAGGAAATCCTCCTGCAAAATGCGCCCAAAATTACGTTCGGCCGAACCAGGAGGCGGGCCGTAATTATTGGCAAGGTCAAAATGCGTAATACCCAAATCGAAAGCACGCTGTAAAAGTTGACGGCTGTTTTCGAGTAACGTCGCGTCGCCAAAATTATGCCAAAGACCCAGCGAAATGGCGGGAAGCTTAAGACCGCTTTGTCCACAGTGGCGATATTGCATTGTCTGATAACGATTTTTGTCAGGCTGATAACCCATTGACGAGACCTCTGGCGCTGGAAAGAAACATCAGTGTATACGTTTACACTAACCTGAAGAAAATGAGCATAGCTCAGCTTTTTTCGTAAAGCATTCTTTCCAGACCCTGATTGTCGCCAATTCTGGACACGCTTCACGCTTATTTAATACTCAGAGTGAGGTCAACGTCAGAAGGACACTTATAATATGCGTACCCCCTATTGCGTCGCCGATTACCTGCTGGACCGACTAACAGATTGTGGTGCCGATCATCTGTTTGGCGTGCCGGGCGACTATAACCTGCAATTTCTCGATCACGTGATAGACAGCCCGGACATCTGCTGGGTGGGCTGTGCCAATGAACTGAACGCGTCTTACGCCGCAGACGGCTATGCCCGCTGTAAGGGCTTTGCCGCGCTCCTGACGACATTCGGCGTTGGGGAGTTAAGCGCCATGAACGGTGTGGCGGGCAGCTTTGCCGAACATGTTCCCGTCCTCCATATTGTGGGGGCCCCGGGTATGGCGGCGCAGCAGCGAGGAGAGTTATTGCACCATACGTTGGGTGACGGCGAGTTCCGCCATTTCTATCATATGAGCGAACCCATCACCGTTGCACAGGCGGTGCTTACCGAACAAAACGCCTGCTATGAAATTGACAGAGTCCTGACCACTATGCTGCGGGAGCGCCGTCCGGGCTACCTGATGCTGCCCGCTGATGTGGCGAAAAAAGCCGCTACGCCCCCTGTAAGCGCTCTCACTCTGCACCCCGCACCGGCCGATTCAGCTTGTTTGCAGGCGTTCCGTGAGGCTGCCGAAAAGCGCTTGTCCACGAGCAAACGCACCGCGCTGTTAGCGGACTTCCTCGTACTCCGCCACGGTCTGCGCGCAGCCCTTCAGACGTGGGTGAAAGAGGTGCCGATGGCACACGCCACCATGCTGATGGGCAAGGGCATTTTTGACGAACGACAGAGCGGTTTTTACGGCACCTACAGCGGATCGGCGAGCGCCGCGCCGGTCAAAGAGGCCATCGAGGGGGCTGATACGGTGCTGTGTATTGGCACGCGCTTTACCGATACGCTCACTGCCGGGTTTACCCACCAGCTGACGCCAGACCAGACGATAGAGGTTCAGCCCCACGCATCCCGCGTCGGTGACGTCTGGTTTACGGGTATCCCGATGAGGGAGGCCATTGAAACGCTGACAGCGCTGTGTAAAACCTATGTTCGAGATACGCGAGCGCCATTGGATCACAGCGGTTTTTCGTTCCCGACTATTGAAGGGGCGCTGACTCAGGAGAGCTTCTGGCGTACCCTGCAAACGTTTATTCGCCCCGGAGACATTATTCTGGCTGACCAGGGGACGTCTGCTTTCGGCGCTATCGATCTGCGTTTACCGGCGGACGTGAACTTTATCGTCCAGCCGCTGTGGGGATCGATTGGCTACACGCTGGCGGCGGCGTTTGGCGCGCAAACGGCGTGTCCGAACCGACGCGTGATTGTCCTGACGGGTGACGGCGCCGCGCAGCTGACCATTCAGGAGCTGGGATCGATGCTGCGCGACAAGCAGCGCCCGATTATTCTGGTGCTAAACAATGAAGGATACACGGTGGAAAGGGCCATCCACGGGCCGGAGCAGCGCTATAACGATATTGCCCTCTGGAACTGGACGCAGATCCCGCAGGCGCTGAGCCTGGCGCCTCAGGCAGAGTGCTGGCGCGTCAGCGAAGCGGAAGCGCTGGCGGAGGTGCTGGATAAAGTGGCACACCATGAGCGGCTTTCGCTGATCGAGGTGATGCTGCCGAAAGCCGATATTCCGCCGCTGCTGAGCGCGCTGACCAAAGCGCTGGAGGCGCGCAATAACGCCTGATTACCTGTCGTTTCGCCATGCCATCAGCATCGGTTTGCCCGCCAGCAGGAGCCAGGCGGGCAACATCACGATACAGAGCAGCGGCAGAAGCGTGGTATCCGGCACGACAACGGCCGCCATAAACAGGCTCAGCCACGCATCGCGCGTGACCACCAGTACCAGCCCCAGAATGGAGCAGGAGACGGTAATCGCCGCAGGGACAGCGTCGACATGCTCATGCAGCATTAGCCCCAGCGCGACGCCAACAAATACCGCCGGGAAGATACGACCTCCCCGGAAACCACAGGCCGCAGCGACCACCAGCGCCGCCAGTTTTACCAGCGCGAACAGCAGATAATCGGAGACGCTAAAGACCTGGCTGAAGGCCAGCTGCTGCATCTCGTCCAGCCCCTTAAATAGCGTAACCGTCCCGCCGATGGCGCCTAAAACGCCCAGAATAAAACCCCCCATGCCCAGAATCAGCACCGGATGCTTCAGCCTGTGCATCAGGCGATGCAGACGAGGAAGACACCACACCGCGACCATCCCCAGCGCAATGGCGATGGCGACGACGACGGCACCGCTGAAAATATCGGTGAGTTGCATCTGGCCGTAGTGGGGGATGGAGAGTGAAAAATGGGGATGGAAAAACAGGCTGGTGGTGAGGGCTCCCGCAGCGGCGGCCATTAGCGGCGCGAAGAGTTTATCCCACAGCGGTACTTCATGATCACTGCTGAGGGTTTGCGAAAAAATGAGCGCAGCCGCGGCCGGGGTGCCAAACAGCGCCCCGATGGTGCCTGCTGACGCCAGGATCGTCCAGTCCAGCGCGCCAACGCGCGGGAAAAGACGCGCCCCCAGAAAGACCGCCAGCGCGATATTAACCGCCATAATGGGATGTTCAGGCCCGAGGCTTACGCCGCCCGCAAGACCGATAATCAGCGCGATAATAAGCCCCGGCAGAGCAGAGGGAGAGACAGGCGCGCCAATCAAGGGTTCCAGTGCCGGGTCCGGCCCGGCATGACCCGGGCTATAGCGGATCACCAGCCCTACGGCAATCCCGGTCAGGGTCAGCATCATCATGATCCAGCCCGGCGAGTCAATGCTGATACCGAGTTTTACCGGAAGCGCGGTCCATAAAATCGTTTGCAGCACCGCCGCCACTTTCATGACGACGATGAGCACCAGGCTCGACGCCACGCCAATAATCAGCGCCGGGACAGCCAATAACAGCATGGTTCTGGCTCGCGGATGGAGCATGATGATTTCCTTGTACAAAACGGCTTAACGTTACTTTGCACAATCAGCATTGTGGCAATAGTGCAAAAGGTGCTGAAACGGTAAAGTTATAATGTGACGAAGATCGATAATCCATGGGCAGTCACCTTCTGGTCGTTGTTGTTATCACGCCTTGAATTTACAGTGTCCCAAAGATTTATTCTGACTTTAGCGGAGCAGTAGAAGAATGACAAAGTATGCTTTGGTAGGTGATGTAGGCGGCACCAACGCGCGCCTTGCCCTGTGCGATGTGAACAGCGGTGAAATTTCTCAGGCGAAAACCTATTCAGGGCTGGATTACCCAAGCCTGGAAGCGGTGGTTCGCGTCTATCTGGAAGAGCATAAAGTGAGCGTTGAAGACGGTTGTATCGCCATCGCCTGTCCGATCACCGGCGACTGGGTGGCGATGACCAACCACACGTGGGCCTTCTCAATTGCCGAAATGCGGAAAAACCTCGGCTTCTCGCACCTTGAAATTATCAACGACTTCACTGCGGTTTCCATGGCTATCCCAATGCTTAAACCAGAGCATCTGATTCAGTTCGGCGGTACGGCCCCGGTTGAAGGCAAACCGATTGCCGTTTACGGCGCGGGCACCGGTCTGGGGGTGGCGCACCTGGTTCACGTCGACAAACGCTGGGTCAGCCTGCCGGGCGAGGGCGGTCACGTGGATTTTGCGCCGAACAGCGAAGAAGAGGGCATTATTCTTGAGGAGCTACGCGCCGAGATTGGTCACGTGTCGGCCGAGCGGGTGCTTTCTGGCCCGGGCCTGGTGAACCTGTATCGGGCGATTGTAAAATCAGACGGTCGTCTGCCGGAAAATCTGCAACCTAAAGATGTGACCGAACGCGCGCTGGCCGACAGCTGTATTGACTGCCGCCGTGCTTTGTCGCTGTTCTGCGTCATTATGGGGCGTTTCGGCGGCAATCTGGCGCTGAACCTTGGCACCTTTGGCGGGGTCTATATTGCGGGCGGGATCGTGCCGCGCTTCCTCGATTTCTTTACCGCCTCCGGCTTCCGTGGCGGCTTCGAAGACAAAGGCCGCTTCAGGAGCTATGTCCAGGACATTCCTGTTTACCTGATTGTCCACGACAACCCAGGCTTACTGGGCTCCGGGGCGCATCTGCGTCAGGTACTCGGTCAGATCCTCTGACGCTCATTCCCCTCTCCTGCGGGAGAGGGAACGTGCTACAGGTGCATAAGCTGGCGGAACTCTTTCACCCTGCTGCGGCTTACCGGCACCTGGAAATCCAGATCCTTCAGACGCAAAATATAGGTGTTATTAAACCAGGGTTCGATTTCGCGGATCTTGTTCAGGTTGACGCAGAACGAGCGGTGACAGCGGAAGAAGTGAGCGGCCGGGAGTTTATTGCAGAATTCGGTGATGTTCATCGCCATGACGTAGGATTCACGCCGCGTATAGACAAACGTCATTTTTTCATGCGCTTCGGCATAGTAAATATCGTCGACAGGCGTGACGATGATCCGTTCGTCTTTCACCAGATTAATGGTGTCGTTTTCCCGCGCTACCGGGCTGGCGCTGGCGGGTAATGCTTGCTGCTGCCACGCGGCTTCCAGCTTATGCAGCATGCTGATAATACGCGACTCCTGGTACGGCTTGAGAATATAGTCAAACGCCTCAAGCTCGAAGGCCTCCACGGCATGCTCTTTCCACGCGGTGACAAACACAATAAACGGCTTGTGGGCGAACTGATTGATATTCTGCGCCAGCAGGACGCCGTCCAGCGACGGAATATTAATATCGAGGAATATCGCGTCGACCCGGTTATGCTGTAAAAATTTCAGCACGTCCAGACCATCCTCAAAACAGCCAACAATCTCCATCTGGCTGTGGGTTTTGATAAGCCAGCTCAACTCCTGTTGAGCCAGAATTTCATCTTCTACGATGATGACTTTCATCTGTTACTCCGGCCTACGGCAATAAGGATATGGGGGCATTCACGGGCGTTCGCTCATTCGGAACATAAAAGGCAATTTCGGTGCCCGGCTCAAGGCGGTGGATATGCAGCCCGTCACCGTACAGCAGTTTGACCCGGTGATGCACATTCAGCAGTCCGATCTTGTTGCCCGGCATTTCGTTTGATTTAACGCGCTCAATGACTTTCGGATCGATGCCGTGCCCGGTATCGCGCACGGCGATACGCACGCGGTTACCGCTTTCCGTCACGCTAATCGTTACCACGCCTTTGCCTTTACACGGCTGAATACCGTGAACAATGGCGTTTTCCACCAGCGGCTGGATCAGCAGACTTGGGATCACGCAGTTGACCTCTTCATCAATATCGTAAATGACCGTCAGCTTATCGCCAAAGCGAGCCTGCTCGATGGCGATGTAATCCTTGATTTGATACAGCTCTTTTTTGATGTCGATCTGCTCGTCGTCTTTTAGCTCAATGTTGTAGCGCAGATAGCGCGACAGATTAAAGATCAGCTGCCGCGCGGTGTCCGGATTAAGTCGAATGGAAGAGGAGATAGCGTTCAGCGCGTTAAACAGGAAATGGGGATTGATCTTGCTTTGCAGGGCGCGCAGCTCTGCCTTATTTGCCATCTCGCGCAGCTGCTCCGCACGCGAAACCTCAAGTTGGGTGGAGATGATCTGCGACAGGCCAATCGCCATCTCCTGGAGCGAGGAGGTGATTTGGTGCGCATGGCAGTAGTAAATTTTCAGCGTCCCCGTGACCACGCCTTTTTCCCACAGCGGGATCACCAGCATCGAGTGGATCTCTGGCGTCCGGTGGGCTTCATCATTGTTTTTAATGATGATTTTTCCGTAGTTAATTGCCTGTCTGGTGGTCGGGCTGATGGTGTCGTCGCTGTCGCGATAATTGTGCTCACCGACGCCAACGTAAGCCAGCACGTGGTCAATATTGGTGATGGCGACCGCATCGGCGTGAATATCACGGCGGATGATATCGCAAACCTGACGTAAAGATTCGGCGTTAACGTGCCGGAAAAGCGGCAGCGTCTTGTTGGCGATATCCAGCGCCAGCTTAGCCTGACGCGCGGCGCTGGCCTCTTTTTCGCCCTCCACGCTTTGCACCAGCAGCACGATAAAACCGATACAGACGCTCCCGAGGATCATCGGAATACCGATCTTCGAGACGATATCCAGCCCCAGCGCAACGGTTGGCGCCCAGACGATGACCAGGATCATGGTCAGCGTTTCGCAGACCATCCCCGCGATAATCCCTGCACGCCAGTGCTGCTTTTTCGGGATTTTGCGGTTAATCCAGCCCGAGAGCAGCCCGGCAATAATGCTGGTGATAAAGCAGGGGACGGCCGTCACGCCGCCAATATCAATCAGGTATCGGTGGGTGCCGGCGATAATGCCTGTGATAATCCCTACCCAGGGACCAAAGAGGATCCCGCCCGACATGACGGCGATGATGCGCACGTTCACCAGCGAGCCTTCTACCGGCACGCCGGACCAGGTGCTGAACAGGGCAAACATCGAAAAGATAAACGTGACGGCCAGCAGCTCTTTTGGCGAATGGGCAGATTTATGCAACAGTTCGCGGAACAAGCGGATGCGGATAAGGAAAAAGAGACAGATCAGCATTAATGCCGCGCGGTCGAACACCGCCAGGAGCATATTGAAGATTTCGTGCACGGTCAGGCCTGGGAAAACGGGAAAAATCTATGATAGAAAACATAGGGCCTGATGACCAGCTATCCATCAGATTTATCAAATGAGGAAAAACCATAATTCTCAAAGGGGATTGCTGGCTTTTGACTGAAAGCCGGTGCTTTTCCGTTTGGGGAGAAACGTCAGGTAACGATACTGAAAACATTGTGTTAAATCGTAGCGCTTAAAACTGCCTGTTCACGATAAGAGTTCCGCTTTTCACTGCAATCGCATTCCCGTTTTAGCGCAAAATATTGTTTTGCCGTTCTCCTCTCGACAGCGTCTTTTTCTTCAGGTTATTTTCTAAGCACGCCACACAGGTGGCAGCGTCGCTCGGACGGTCCGGGCGCTAACGTGACTCTGAGGAATCTATGGCTGAATTCAGTCCTGAACGCCGTTTTACGCGTATCGATCGTCTCCCCCCTTATGTTTTCAATATCACTGCTGAACTGAAAATGGCTGCGCGTCGGCGCGGCGAAGACATTATCGATTTTAGTATGGGTAACCCTGACGGCCCAACGCCGCCGCACATTGTGGAGAAACTCTGCACGGTTGCCCAGCGTCCCGATACCCATGGGTATTCCACCTCACGCGGCATTCCACGCTTACGTCGGGCGATCTCCCGCTGGTATCAGGATCGTTATCAGGTCGATATCGATCCTGAAAGTGAAGCGATTGTGACCATTGGCTCCAAAGAGGGGCTGGCCCACCTGATGCTGGCGACGCTGGATCACGGCGATACCGTACTGGTGCCGAATCCGAGCTACCCGATTCACATCTATGGGGCGGTGATTGCCGGCGCGCAGGTGCGTTCTGTCCCGCTGGTGGAAGGTGTCGACTTCTTTAACGAGCTGGAACGGGCGATTCGTGAAAGCTATCCGAAGCCGAAAATGATGATCCTCGGTTTCCCGTCAAACCCAACGGCACAATGCGTTGAACTCGAATTCTTCGAGAAAGTGGTCGCGCTGGCCAAGCGTTACGATGTGCTGGTGGTACACGATCTCGCCTACGCCGATATCGTTTATGATGGCTGGAAAGCGCCGTCAATTATGCAGGTGCCGGGTGCCCGTGATGTGGCGGTTGAGTTTTTCACCCTGTCGAAAAGCTACAACATGGCGGGCTGGCGAATTGGTTTTATGGTGGGAAACAAAACGCTGGTGAGCGCTCTGGCGCGTATTAAAAGCTACCATGACTATGGCACCTTCACGCCGTTACAGGTCGCGGCTATCGCGGCGCTGGAAGGGGATCAGCAGTGCGTGCTCGATATTGCCGCTCAGTACAAACGCCGCCGTGATGTGCTGGTAAAAGGGCTTCATGAAGCAGGCTGGATGGTGGAAATGCCTAAAGCCTCCATGTACGTCTGGGCGAAAATCCCCGAGCCGTATGCGGCGATGGGTTCTCTTGAATTTGCCAAAAAACTGCTTCAGGACGCCAAGGTTTGCGTCTCTCCAGGCATTGGCTTTGGTGACTACGGTGACACGCACGTGCGTTTCGCGCTGATTGAAAACAGCGACCGTATCCGTCAGGCAGTGCGGGGCATTAAAAGCATGTTCCGCGCGGATGGCCTGCTTGCAGCGAAGAGTGTTGCGGAACAACCCGAGTCGTAACGGACACCAAAAAAAACAGGCGCCAACGGCGCCTGTTTTTTTGACTGCATTTTCTTAACTAGATCATCAGAGCAAACGTTCCGGCCCAAACTAAAACAATAACCGAAATGCCCATAAAGAAATATTTCACGTTTCATCGCTCCGCGTATCTTCCGGTACGCATTAAAAAAACAGAGTCCAACTGAGTATAGAGAGTTGAAATCATGCGAAAGGGGAAATCGGAATTATCCCGTGACGTCGCTAACTTCAGCTCTGAATTCTGTGCTTTCCTGTCGCCAGACGGCGCTAATGTACGCCTAAATTTCAGGAGTGACAAGAGGCATTTTTTTAAATAATTTCCTACACTTACGGGTGTCGTGGAACGGAGACAGTTTGATTTCGGTACGCAATAAATGCCTGTTGAGCGACGGTCGAAAAAAGCCGTTACGCACTGCGATTACAGGTGTTTGAAAAGGTTAGTTTCTTAGCGAAACTAACCTTCGAAAGGGGTCAGATATAGAGTGAGGCTTCGCCCAGGGGACGGGTTTTAAAGCGGCGGTGCATCCACAGATACTGCTCAGGCGCACGCATAATCTCAAACTCAATCACCTTATTGATAAAGGTCGCGGCTTCACTCTCATCTTCGGGATAGTTTGCCATCTCTGGAGAGATATGCAGACGATAGCCTGACTTATCCGCTTTTCTGACCATGGTCACTGTTAACATCGCGGCGCCTGAGAGACGTGAAATCACAAAAGTACCGTTCGTCGTAGCGACATCTTTAACCGCAAAGAAAGGGGCAAAGCTGCTCCCTTTAGGACCGTAGTCCTGATCCGGGGCAAACCAGACGGCTTCCCCTTTTTTGAGGGCGCCAACCATACCGCGCAAATTGTTACGGCTGATCATCGCCTTATTTGAACGCATGCGGCCCCGCGTTTGTACCCATTCCATCAGCGCGCTGTTATGCGGGCGATAGGTTGCCATCATCGGCTGACAAAGGCCCATAACGCGGCCGCCCAGCTCAAGCGACATAAAATGCACACCCACAACCATCACGCCGCGGTTTTGCATCTGGGCACGTTTCAGGTTATCCAGGCCTTCCACGTCAAACCATTTACGGACACGCTCGTCTGGCCAGAACCAGGCCATACCGGTTTCAAGCAGCGCCATACCGATAGATTTAAAGTTTTCCGCAATCAGCGTTTCGCGCTGCTGCGCATTGTAATGCGGAAAGCAAAGTTCGAGATTTTTTCGGGCAATGGACTCACGACGCTTAAGGAAGTGACGCGATGCGCTGCCGAGCTTCGAACCCAGGAAACGGATCACGGGATAAGGAAGTTGAACCAGCAGCCAAAGAACGCCAAGGCCAAACCACGTAAACCAGTAGCGCGGGTGCAGAAACGCCCGCTGAAATTTGGATTGAGACAAAATAGTGGAACCTATGTGAAGCCTGTGAAGGTAGCGCAGACTTCGCGATACCATGTGCCATTAAGACCGTAGGACGAGGTCATGGTTGCAGGCTTTACCGTTCTTTACGACGTTGCCTGGCCATTGCTGACTTGGGTGGGCGGCATAATGTAGCACCGTTATACATTATGAGCTATCACTCGTTTTTGTTTAAAAAAGCGGCAATTGCGGAGTGGTTTGATTTTGCTATTGTTAAATCTGCGTTCCCGCATGACTCCTGAAGGTGCAGACGATGGAAACCTACCTGCAAACGGTGAAAGAAGAGTGGGTGAAGCTGATTAATGAAACCGATCCCGATGTGCATCGGCTTGCGACTGAGCTTGCGAGGGACAATGCAACGCCCCTGGTAGCTGAATTTTATCGGGTTGTACTGGCAGATCCGTCGGTCGCGGAATTCCTGACCACCGAACAGGTGGAAAGGCAGCTTCAGGAGGCACTTCGTCGCTGGCTTATTGATGTACTCTCATGCCGGGTGGAGCAGGTTGAAGAGCAGATGCGGGCGCAACAGCGCGCTGCGGATGTTCATGCCCGTATTGGTATTTCGGTTGATTTAGTCGAAATGGGCTTCCGCGTTCTGAAAAAGCTGCTGTTGCCTGTCATTACTACCAGCGCCCATTCGCCTGAGGTGAAGCTGCATATTTATCACTACGCGATAAACAGTATCGATCTGGCCATGGAAGTGATGTCGCGGGCCTATGTCTTTAGCGAGAACAATGCGGCGAAAGAGGACGAAAATTACCGCATCTTTTCCTTAATGGAGAACGCAGAAGAGGAGAAGGAGCGACAGACCGCGGCGTTGCTGTCATGGGAAATGGTGCTTCTGTATAAGATCACGCTTAATTCCAGTATCGGCAACAGTCTGCCGCTGGGGCAGTCTGAATTTGGACTGTGGTTTAGCCATAAAGGTCGGCACTACTTCAGCGGGATCGCTGAGGCTGGACATATCTCTCGTCTGATTCAGGAATTCGATGACCTTTTTAACGAGATCCGTCTTTCAGGGCAGGGTCTGAGTGATAAAGCGCAGCGGGATAAATTCTTGCAGCGAATGCGTAATACGCTCTCGCAAATCATCACGCTTTTGCGCGAACTGTTTGACGAAGTGTCGCGACACGAGGTGGGGGTTGATGTCCTGACCCGTCTGTTGAACCGCCGTTTCCTGCCAACCATCTTCAAACGCGAAATCCTGCACGCTACCCGGGCGGGAACAACGCTCTCGACGCTGCTGATTGATGTCGACAAATTTAAACAAATCAACGATACCTGGGGGCACAACACCGGGGACGAGATCTTGCGAAAAGTCTCCGGCGCGTTCTACGACAACGTGCGAACCTGTGATTACGTTTTTCGCTACGGCGGCGATGAATTTCTGATTGTGCTAACGGAAATCTCAGAGGTGGACACGCTGCGAATCGCCGAGCGTATCCGCAGGCGGGTGGAAAAAATCAAGGTCAACTCCCCAACCGGCGATATTATCCCGCTCTCCCTCTCGATAGGCGTGGCGATGTTCAACGGACATCCCGATTACGAGCGATTGATTCAGGCAGCGGATGAAGCTTTATACGGCGCGAAACGACGTGGCCGGAACTGCGTGGAGCTTTGGAAGGGGGCGTAAGGAAAGACGGAAGTGTCCCCTGCAGGAATCGAACCTGCAACTAGCCCTTAGGAGGGGCTCGTTATATCCATTTAACTAAGGGGACGAAGCGGCAAGAGTATAGCGTTATTTACACTTTTCGTTAAGCGCATTGCCGCCTGACTGGTCAAAGAGTCACCGTTCACGCCGATTTTTCGGCAGTTTTATCCTTTTTTTCCTGAGCCTTAAGCTCGGCCTTACGCTTGTTGGACATGTCGTTACGGATTTGCGCATGGCTCAGCAGCGCAAAGATAAAGGTCCCGCCACAAATGTTGCCTGCGAGGGTAGGCAGGGCGAACGGCCAGAAAAAGTCGCTCCAGTGGAGTGTGCCGTTAAATACCAGATAAAGGATCTCAACGGTTCCGACAACAATGTGCGTGGTATCGGCGAGTGCGATAAGCCAGGTCATCAGGATAATTACCACGATCTTCGCGCTACCCGCTGAGGGGAACATCCAGACCATCGTGGCGATGATCCAGCCGGAAATTATGGCATTAGAGAACATTTCAACCGGCGTGTTTTTCATCACATCCATGCCAATCTTCACAAATGCGTCGCGGGTCGGTTCATCAAATATTGGCATATACTCGAACGCCCAGGCGGCTATGCCCGTACCGATCAGGTTCCCCAGCAGCACGACGCTCCACAGGCGCATCAGTAAACCGAAATTACCGAGGGTCGGATTTTGCATGACGGGCAGTACGGCAGTGACGGTGTTCTCCGTAAAAAGCTGCTGTCGCGCCATAATGACAATAATAAAGCCGAACGTGTAGCCTAAATTTTCCAGCAAAAACCCGCCCGGTACGCCTTCCAGCTGAACGTGAAATATCCCTTTGGCGAGCAGAGAGGCGCCCATCGACAGACCGGCTGCAATGGCTGACCACAGCAGGGCCATCGCGTCGCGCTCCATCTCTTTTTCCCCGTCCTGGCGAATATGCTCATGAATAGCCATGGCGCGTGACGGCAGGCGATCTTCATCGACTTCTATCTCTTCTCCCCGGTCTTTCTCCTCACTTTCAATCTCAAGCTCCTCTTTGCTTTCGCCAATTTTGTCTTCGCTAATGTCTTTCATAACAGCTCCTTCGGGGTAATTGCTCATTTAAGCGTAGCGGCTTTTAGCGCCTTGCCCGTGGGGATGCTCTTAAATTGCTGTAAATGGCAATAAAGGTGAGACATCTCTTTCAAAGCCAATATAAAATTGCCAGCGAAACGAATTCTGAAAGACAGGCTATGCTGAAATTAGCGTGATGACGCGAGCGGGTCGTCATTGTCCTCGTAGACATCGGTAAGCGTGCTGTTACAATCACTTGCACGTTTCAGGCGGAGCATCACCGGCTCCGTCACAGATGGCATTCAACGATAGCCATATTGAACAGGGAGAAATTTATGAAGCTTCGGCTGTCGGCGCTTGCGCTGGGCGTAACAATGCTTGTGGGCTGCGCCAGCTCTGGCGAGCAAACGGGACGCTCCGATCCTCTCGAAGGATTTAACCGTTCAATGTACAGCTTTAACTATAATGTGCTGGATCCATATCTGGTTCGTCCGGTTGCCGTGGCATGGCGTGACTACGTTCCGCAGCCGGCGCGTAACGGGCTGAGCAACTTTACCAGTAACCTGGAAGAGCCAGCGGTTATGGTGAACTACTTCCTCCAGGGCGACCCGTATCAGGGGATGGTGCATTTCACCCGCTTCTTCCTGAACTCCCTGCTGGGTATGGGCGGCTTAATTGATGTCGCAGGCATGGCGAACCCGAAATTACAGCGTGAACAGCCGCACCGTTTCGGCAGCACGCTGGGGCACTATGGCGTAGGTTATGGTCCGTATGTGCACCTGCCATTCTACGGCAGCTTTACCGTGCGTGATGATGGCGGTGACATGGTGGATACGCTGTATCCGGTGCTGTCATGGCTCACCTGGCCGCTGTCGATTGGTAAATGGACCGTGGAAGGAATTGAAACACGTGCGCAACTGCTGGACTCTGACGGTCTGCTGCGCCAGTCTTCCGATCCGTACATCATGGTGCGCGAGGCCTACTTCCAGAACCATGACTTTATTGCCAACGGCGGTAAGCTGAAGCCGGAAGATAATCCGAACGCGAAAGCCATCGAGAACGAATTAAAAGATATCGATTCGGAATAAATAAAAAAGGTGAGCGATGCTCACCTTTTTTAATTGTGTTGGGATTAGAACGCGTAGTTGAAGTTGGTACCAAACAGCCAGGCTTTACCTTCAGAGGTAAACTCGTACGGGCCTTCCTGGAAGGTCACTTTCTGTCCATGCATGTACGACACGCCCGCGTCGATAGAAGCATTCTCGTTGAACGCATAGGTTGCACCCGCACTCACCCAGAAACGGTCCTGATCCGGAATGGAGATAGAACGCTTATCAGCCGGTACCGGGCTGTCATCAAATGCCACGCCGGTACGGAACGTCCAGTTGTCATCCATATAATAGGTCGTACCGAGCGCGATACGGTAAGCATCGTGGAAGCTTTCGTCTTTATAGAACAGCGTCTGGCCGTTGCTGCCGGTAGCTTTCAGCTCCTGGAACTGGCTCCAGCTGGTATACGCGAGGCTGTAGTGAATGGCCCACTGCGGCGCAACGCGGTTATAACCTGACACTTCCCACATTTCAGGCAGATGCAGCGACAGCGAACCCGGTACGGTTTGATTCGAGGTACCCCATGGAATGGTGGTGCCCGCGCCTGGGACCATACCGTTGACTGGGCTCAGGATGCCGCTTTTGTAATCGCCATCGAAATCAATTTTCACTTCTGAGCGATAGGTCAGACCCCAGCGGTTGTTTTTATCCAGTTCATACAGGATACCGGCGTTCCAGCCGTAGCCCCATTCATCACCTTTCAGGCTGGCAATTTTATTACTGTTTTTCGGCAGCGCAGCAGTTTGCTCCCCGGAGTAACGCTCGATTTTTGCATCGGCGTAGACAGCATCAAAGCCCAGACCAAAGCTCCAGTTATCGTTCAGACGATATGCGCCGCTCAGGTTAAGGTTCAGGGTCGTCAGGTCGGTTTTACCGCCGTATTCCCCGGCCGGATAGTTGTTATTGAACTCCGTTGCCAGGCCATAGTTAGAGGTGACAGAGGCACCCCAACCAAACTGTTCATTAATTGGCGCAACAAAGTGCAGGTTAGGCACCCACGCGGTCGGCGCAATGTTATCCGCCTTCAGATCTGCGCCGGTGAACTGAGATTTGCCAGAAATGTTGACATCAGGATCGATGTAAACCGCACCGGCAGAGAAGGTAGGGCGATCAAACATCATGATCAGCGCCGGGTTACGGCTCGCGTTGCCTGCGTCATCGGCAATCGCACCTTCCCCGGAATACGCACGGCCAAGGCCAGAGGAAGAAAATTCGTTTAACTGGAAGCCCGCTGACCAGGCGGACGTTGAGACGATTGCCACTGCAACTGCTAAAGCAGTTTGTTTGAACAGGGTTTTCTGGCTCATGACCATAACCTCATTGAGTTATTTTTATTCAATAATTGTTACATACCGTAACAGGAGCGCGAAGTGTAGGGTCTGAGGTATGACTTACAAATCAGACCAGTGGCGAGAGTATAGGTCTGACCAGCTGGGATGTTGCAAGTTTGTTTATTAATATTTTCAGATATGTTTCTTGAAACGAGATCTGGTTGGCAAAATTGTGACCAGTGCGATTCCTCTGAAAAGGGGATTTTTGTTTTAGATCATTTTTTAGTGTGATATTGCTCACTTATCCGAATTTGCGCCATTAACGGCTGGAGGGGGCTCGTCCGGGGGCGTAAAATAGACGCATCGTGTTTATCTCGCGCCCTGCGCGAATACAGAGGAAATTGAGCTATGAGTAAATGCAGTGCTGATGAAACCCCGGTTTGCTGCTGTATGGATGTTGGCACCATTATGGACAACACCGATTGCACCGCCTCTTACAGCCGCGTATTCCCTAACCGCGCTGAAGCGGAAGAGACGCTGGCCGCGCTGAGCCAGCGCGCGCGTGAAGTCGAATCCGATCCGTGTGAAATCAAATCCACCTTCACGGAAGTGGAAGGCGGCGTGCAGCTGGATATCGACTTTGTGTTCGCCTGCGAAGCAGAAACGCTGATCTTCCAGCTGGGCCTGCGTTAATACTTTCGCACGGGCCTACGACCGTGTAGGCCGGGTAAGGCAACGCCGCCACCCGGCGACAAACCGCACAAATGCCTCTGCCATGCAGGGGCATTTTCTTTTTCTTCTCTGTGCCTTAGCTCGCAATTTTTCGCTTCCCCGATTGGCTCAATGTAAAAAAATAGTTAAGACTATTATCAGGTCAGACCACTTAATGTGCGCGCAAAATTTTTTTACAGGGGAGTATTATGAGTCAGGCATTACCGCTTATCACCCGACAGGGTGACCGCATTGCCATTGTCAGCGGGTTACGTACGCCGTTTGCGCGTCAGGCAACCGCGTTTCACGGTATACCGGCTGTCGATCTGGGAAAAATGGTGGTGGGGGAGATGCTGGCTCGCAGCGAGATCCCGCCAGAGGTTATTGAGCAACTGGTTTTCGGCCAGGTGGTGCAAATGCCGGAAGCGCCCAATATCGCGCGTGAAATCGTGCTGGGCACCGGCATGAATGTTCATACCGACGCCTACAGCGTCAGCCGCGCCTGCGCCACCAGTTTCCAGGCGGTGGCAAACGTGGCGGAAAGCCTGATGGCGGGGACCATTCGCGCGGGGATCGCCGGCGGCGCGGATTCCTCCTCCGTGCTGCCCATCGGCGTCAGCAAACAGCTGGCCCGCATCCTCGTGGATGCCAACAAAGCTCGCACTACCGGTGCAAAGCTCAAACTCTTCTCGCGTTTACGCCTGCGTGACCTCATGCCCGTGCCACCTGCCGTTGCTGAATACTCCACCGGCCTGCGCATGGGCGACACTGCCGAGCAGATGGCAAAAACCTACGGTATTACCCGCGAACAGCAGGATGCACTGGCGCATCGCTCGCATCAGCTGGCAGCGAAAGCCTGGTCGGAGGGCAAACTGACCAACGAAGTGATGACCGCCTATGTGCCGCCTTACCGCGAACCGCTCGCGGAAGATAACAACATTCGTGGCACCTCGACGCTGGCGGATTATGCGAAGCTGCGCCCGGCCTTTGACCGTAAACACGGTACGGTAACCGCAGCTAACAGTACGCCGCTGACGGACGGTGCCGCCGCCGTGATCCTGATGACCGAATCCCGGGCAAAAGAGCTTGGCATCACACCGCTGGGCTATTTGCGTAGCTACGCCTTTACCGCCATTGATGTCTGGCAGGACATGCTGCTCGGACCGGCATGGTCCACGCCGCTGGCGCTGGATCGCGCAGGGCTGACGCTCTCCGATCTCACGCTGATTGATATGCATGAAGCCTTTGCCGCGCAAACGCTGGCAAACGTGCAGCTTATGGCGAGCGAACGTTTTGCCCGCGACGTGCTGGGCCGCGCACATGCCACAGGCGAAGTGGATCAGAGTAAATTCAACGTGCTGGGTGGCTCCATTGCCTACGGTCATCCGTTTGCGGCGACCGGCGCGAGAATGATAACCCAGACGTTGCACGAGCTGCGTCGTCGCGGCGGCGGTTTTGGTCTCGTTACCGCCTGTGCGGCGGGCGGCCTGGGTGCAGCAATGGTTATGGAGGCTGAATAATGGAAACGACATCTGCATTTAACCTGGCTGTCCGCCTTGATAACGTGGCCGTTATCACCATTGATGTACCCGACGAAAAGATGAACACCCTGAAGGCCGAGTTTGGCGTTCAGGTGCGTGCGATGCTCAGACAGATCCGCGAAAACAAAGCGATACGTGGCCTGGTATTTATCTCGGCAAAGCCGGATAACTTTATTGCCGGGGCCGATATCAACATGATTGCCCGGGCGAAAAGCGCTCAGGAAGCAGAAGACCTGGCGCGTCAGGGGCAGCAGGTCATGGCGGAGATCCATGCGCTGTCGATACCCGTTGTCGCTGCGATCCACGGGCCCTGCCTGGGCGGTGGGCTTGAGCTGGCGCTGGCCTGTCACAGCCGCATTTGTACCGACGATGCGAAAACGGTACTTGGGCTGCCGGAGGTACAGCTTGGATTGCTGCCCGGTTCAGGTGGCACGCAGCGCCTGCCGCGTCTGGTGGGCGTCAGTACGGCGCTGGAGATGATTTTAACCGGTAAACAGCTGCGCGCCCGTCAGGCGTTAAAGGCGGGTCTGGTTGATGAGGTCGTTCCGCACGCCATCTTGCTTGAAGCCGCCGTTGAGCGGGCGCTGAAAGGTCGTCAGGCGAAACGCCCTCTGCCGGTGCGCGAGCGTATCCTCGCCGGGCCGCTGGGGCGCACGCTGCTGTTCAATATGGTGGGTAAAAAAACCGAGCAAAAAACCAAAGGGAACTATCCGGCAGCGACGCGCATTCTTAATGTGATTGAAACCGGTTTATCGCAGGGCAGCAGCAGCGGTTATGCTGCGGAAGCAAAAGCCTTTGGCGAGCTGGCGATGACGCCGCAGTCGCAGGCGCTGCGCGGCATTTTCTTTGCCAGCACGGAGGTTAAAAAAGATCCGGGCAGTGAAGCTGAACCGGCTCCGCTGCGCGCCGTTGGCGTTCTGGGTGGTGGGCTGATGGGCGGCGGCATCGCATTTGTCACCGCCAGTAAAGGCAAATTGCCCGTACGTATCAAAGATATCAACCCTAAGGGTATCAACCACGCGTTGCAGTACAGCTGGCAGAACCTTGATCGCAAAGTGAAGCGCCGCCATATCAAGGCCAGTGAGCGCGATAAAACCCTCTCGATGATCACTGGCGCCACTGACTACAGTGGGTTTGCACACCGCGATCTGGTGATTGAAGCCGTGTTCGAAGATCTGGCCCTTAAGCAGCAGATGGTGGCGGACGTTGAACAGCATTGCGCGCCGCACACCATTTTCGCGTCAAACACCTCGTCTTTGCCAATCGGCGACATCGCGGCGAAAGCCGTGCGCCCGGAGCAGGTGATAGGGCTGCACTATTTCAGCCCTGTCGAAAAAATGCCGCTGGTGGAGGTTATCCCGCATGCCACAACCAGCCCGCAGACTATTGCCACCGTGGTGAAGCTGGCGAAAAAACAGGGCAAAACCCCGATTGTGGTCGCGGACAAAGCTGGCTTCTACGTCAACCGCATTCTGGCGCCGTACATTAACGAAGCGATGCGGTTGCTGACGGAAGGGGAGAAAATTGAGCACGTCGATGACGCCCTGGTGAAGTTTGGTTTCCCCGTCGGCCCAATCCAACTTTTGGATGAGGTGGGAATTGATACGGGGACTAAAATTATCCCTGTGCTGGAAGCGGCTTATGGCGATCGTTTTGCGCCGCCTGCAAACTTTGTTTCTGCAATTTTGAAGGACGATCGCAAAGGCAGAAAAAATGAACGCGGTTTCTATCTTTACGCCGCGAAAGGGCGTAAAAGCAAGAAACAGGTCGACCCTTCAGTTTATGCGCTTATTCCTGTCACGGGTCAGGGAAAACTGTCGGCGGTTCAGTGTGCTGAGCGCTGCGTGATGATGATGCTCAATGAAGCGGCGCGCTGCTTTGGTGAGCAGGTGATCAAAAGCGCGCGCGACGGCGATATCGGCGCCGTGTTTGGTATCGGTTTTCCGCCATTCCTTGGCGGCCCGTTCCGGTATATGGATACCCTCGGGGCGGGTGAAGTGGTTGCGATCCTGCAACGTCTGGCCTCGCAATACGGTCCACGGTTTACACCTTGTGACGAATTATTGCAGATGGCGGAACGGGGTCAGACATTCTGGCCCGCAAGGGAAACTGATTGCGTAAACTGAAGTCAAAGAAGGGTAAATCCTGAGGCGATGGGACCTGTTCTGGCGAAATTGTAAACAGAGATTGACTATACTTACGCCATTGAGGTAAAAAACAGCGTTTCATTCACCGAATGGATCAGGCACAATGCCCGGCCATCGGGTTTTCTACCTCATAGCATTAATCGCGGGTAGTTAACGCCGGTGATTCTGGTTAACAAAAGCGGTGCAATATGCAAGTTTTTATCATGCGTCACGGCGACGCGGCACTCGATGCCGCCAGTGACTCAGTACGTCCTTTAACCGTCTGTGGCTGCGACGAATCCCGTCAGATGGCGACATGGCTTAAAGGTCAAAAAGTGGACATTGAACGCGTTCTGGTGAGTCCGTTCCTGCGGGCAGAACAGACGCTGGATGTGGTAGGGGAGTGTATGAACCTGCCATCCAGCGTGGATGTTCTCCCTGAACTCACGCCGTGTGGCGATGTTGGCCTTGTCAGTGCTTACCTTCAGGCGCTGTGCAATGAAGGTGTCGCTTCCGCACTGGTCATTTCCCACCTGCCGCTGGTCGGCTATCTGGTATCTGAGCTGTGCCCGGGCGAAACGCCACCGATGTTCACAACGTCCGCCATTGCCAACGTCACCCTCGACGAAACCGGCAAAGGGGTCTTTAACTGGCAAATGAGTCCGTGCAACCTGAAGATGGCAAAAGCCATCTGACGTGACGTGCGATATGGCGGGGTGCAGCGTGCCTCCCGCCTTCCTGTCAGGGCAATTCTGGCGGCTGCCACTCCTCCACCTCAATCAATACCAGCAATGCGGCATCTCCGCCGTACTCTTTTGGCGCCTGATGAAAAGCCATCACGTGTGGATGCTGAGCCAGCCACAGCGGTGTCTGTTGCTTAAGAATATGTTTGCCGTGACCGTGCATTACGCAGGCGCAGAAAACATGTTCGCGGCGACACGCGGCAATCAACGCCCCCAGCTCCTGTTTTGCCTGCATCTGGGTTAACCCGTGCAGATCGAGGAACAGCTCCGGCGAATAATCTCCCCGGCGTAACTTTTTCAGCTCAAAATGGCTGACGTCTTCGCGCACATATTTCACCGCACCCTGAGTATTGAGCAGCGGCTGAAACTCATCTGAAAAATAGTGGCTGTTATCGGCCTGCTCCTGAAGCAACCGTTTGACCGGTACCTCACTGACTTTTTTACGCTGCGGGCGATGGACAATGGTGTCGTGCGTGATTTGACGCGTCCCGGTCATCAGCTGGCGGAAGAGAGCCTGATCCTCCTCGCTGAGCGATGTTTTCTTTTTCATTCGTCATTCTCATCTCGTATTTCCGATAGTGTACCCGACTAAACGCATTTTTTAACCTCAAGCGACACGCGTCATTGCTGATTTATCGCCGTCTTCATGGCAAACTAGCCGCCGAAAATTATGCGAGCATGCCCTGGAGGAAAGAGTGGATAAAATTTTTGTCGATGAAGCAGTAAACGAGCTGCATACCATACAGGACATGTTGCGCTGGTCGGTTAGCCGCTTCAGCGCCGCCAATATCTGGTACGGCCACGGTACGGATAACCCATGGGATGAGGCCGTTCAACTGGTGCTGCCGTCTCTCTACCTGCCGCTGGATATTCCGGAAGACATGCGTACCGCGCGCCTGACCTCCAGCGAAAAACACCGCATCGTTGAGCGCGTGATCCGTCGCGTGAACGAGCGTATTCCGGTGGCTTACCTGACCAACAAAGCCTGGTTCTGCGGCCATGAGTTCTATGTTGATGAGCGCGTGCTGGTGCCACGTTCGCCGATTGGCGAGCTGATCAACAACCACTTTGACGGCCTGATTAACCATCAGCCGCAGCACATTCTTGATATGTGCACCGGCAGCGGCTGCATCGCCATTGCCTGCGCGTACGCCTTCCCGGAAGCAGAAGTGGACGCCGTCGATATCTCCACCGACGCGCTGGCCGTCACCGAACACAACATTGAAGAGCACGGGCTGATCCATCACGTCACGCCTATCCGCTCAGACCTGTTCCGTGACCTGCCGACGCTGCAATACGACCTGATCGTCACCAATCCGCCGTACGTGGATGCCGAAGACATGTCCGATCTGCCGAACGAGTACCGTCACGAGCCGGAGCTGGGCCTGGCGTCAGGCTCTGACGGTCTGAAGCTGACCCGCCGCATCCTGGCCTGCGCGCCGGATTATCTGACCGACGACGGCGTTCTGATTTGTGAAGTGGGCAACAGCATGGTACATCTGATAGAGCAGTATCCGGATGTGCCGTTCACCTGGCTTGAGTTCGACAACGGCGGTGACGGCGTCTTTATGCTGACCAAGGCGCAGCTGCTTGATGCACGCGAATACTTCAGCATTTACAAAGATTAATCCAGCGGGCTTCGGCCCGTTTCACAACGCTCAAACACAAACAACAACATCGGAGCCGTGATGGCAGGAAACAGTATTGGACAGGTATTCCGTGTGACCACCTTTGGCGAGTCGCACGGTCTGGCACTGGGTTGTATCGTTGATGGCGTCCCGCCAGGCATCGAACTGACCGAAGCCGATTTACAGCATGACCTTGACCGTCGGCGTCCGGGTACCTCTCGCTACACCACGCAGCGTCGCGAGCCGGACCAGGTCAAAATTCTCTCCGGCGTTTTTGAAGGCCGTACCACCGGGACCAGCATTGGTCTGCTGATTGAAAACACCGATCAGCGCTCTCAGGACTACGGCGCAATTAAAGACGTTTTCCGTCCTGGTCATGCCGACTATACCTACGAACAAAAATATGGCTTTCGCGACTATCGCGGCGGCGGACGTTCTTCCGCGCGTGAGACCGCGATGCGCGTGGCGGCAGGGGCAATTGCCAAAAAATATCTCCAGCAGAAATTCGGCATCGTTATCCGCGGCTGTCTGACCCAGATGGGCGACATTCCGCTGGCAATCAAAGACTGGGATCAGGTAGAGCTTAACCCGTTCTTCTGCGCCGATGCCGACAAGCTGGACGCGCTGGACGAGCTGATGCGTGGCCTGAAAAAAGAGGGCGACTCCATTGGTGCGAAAGTCACCGTGGTGGCCGACGGTGTGCCGGCTGGCTGGGGCGAGCCGGTATTTGACCGCCTCGACGCCGATATCGCCCACGCGCTGATGAGCATCAACGCGGTGAAAGGCGTTGAAATCGGCGACGGTTTTGATGTGGTTAAGCTTCGCGGCAGCCAGAACCGCGACGAAATCACGAAGGCGGGTTTCCAGAGCAACCATGCTGGCGGCATTCTGGGCGGCATCAGCAGTGGGCAGCAAATTATTGCCAATATTGCGCTGAAGCCAACGTCCAGCATTACCGTCCCGGGCCACACGATTAACCGCTCAGGCGATGAAGTTGAGATGATCACCAAAGGGCGTCACGATCCGTGCGTGGGGATCCGCGCGGTGCCGATCGCAGAAGCGATGCTGGCGATCGTGCTGATGGATCACTTCCTGCGCCAGCGCGCGCAGAATGCGGATGTGACGACCACCATTCCACGCTGGTAATTATGAAAAAAACCGCAATCGCTCTGCTGGCGCTGCTGGCCAGTGGAGCAAGCCTGGCCGCTACGCCGTGGCAGAAAATCACCCACCCGGTAGCGGGGAGCGCGCAGTCCATTGGCGCTTTCTCCAACGGGTGTATCGTCGGCGCGCAGGAACTTCCGCTGCAATCGGATACCTATCAGGTGATGCGCACAGACCAGCGCCGTTATTTCGGCCATCCTGACCTGGTGCTTTTTATTCAGCGTCTTGGCAACCAGGTGCATAACCTGGGGCTGGGGACGATGCTGATTGGCGATATGGGGATGCCTGCCGGTGGTCGCTTCAACGGCGGTCACGCCAGCCACCAGACCGGACTGGATGTGGATATCTTCCTGCAATTGCCGAAAACGCGCTGGAGTTCAGCGCAGCTGCTGAAACCGCAGGCGCTGGATCTGGTCTCGGCCGACGGTAAACGGGTCGTCGCCTCGCGATGGTCGCCGGAAATTTCCAGCATGATTAAGCTGGCGGCAGAGGATAACGACGTCACGCGGATCTTTGTTAATCCGGCCATCAAGCAGCAGCTTTGCCTGGATGCGGGAACGGATCGCGACTGGTTGCGTAAAGTGCGCCCGTGGTTCCAGCATCGTGCCCATATGCATGTTCGCCTGCGCTGCCCGGCGAACAGCCTGGAATGTGAAGATCAGCCGCTGCCACCGCCTGGCGATGGTTGTGGTTACGAACTGCAAAGCTGGTTTGAACCGGCCAAGCCTGGAACCTCTAAGCCTGAGAAGAAGACACCGCCTCCGTTGCCGCCTTCCTGCCAGGCGCTACTGGATGAGCATGTACTTTAATGGATAATTTCGTCGATCTGTTCATGGTGTCACCGCTGCTGCTGGTGGTGCTCTTTTTTGTTGCGATGTTAGCCGGATTTATCGATGCCCTGGCGGGCGGCGGCGGGTTGCTCACCGTTCCGGCGCTGCTGGCGGCAGGCATGAGCCCTGCCCAGGCGCTTGCCACCAACAAACTCCAGGCGTGTGGCGGTTCGCTCTCCTCGTCGCTCTATTTCATTCGCCGCAAAGTGGTGAATCTCGCCGATCAGAAGCTCAATATCCTGATGACGTTTATTGGCTCAACGGCGGGCGCGCTGCTGGTCCAGCACGTACAGTCCGAGATTCTGCGCCAGATCCTGCCGCTGCTGGTTATCTGTATCGGCCTCTATTTCCTGCTGATGCCAAAGCTCGGGGAAGAAGATCGACAGCGTCGTCTTCACGGCCTGCCGTTTGCGCTGATTGCCGGTGGCTGCGTCGGTTTTTACGATGGCTTCTTTGGCCCGGGGGCAGGCTCGTTTTACGCGCTGGCATTCGTGACGCTGGCCGGGTTTAACCTCGCCAAATCCACCGCCCACGCCAAAGTCCTCAACGCGACCTCCAACGTTGGCGGTCTGCTGCTGTTTATCATTGGCGGCAAGGTTATCTGGGCAACCGGGTTTGTGATGATGGCAGGGCAGTTTTTGGGCGCGCGCGCAGGCTCGCGTCTGGTATTAAGCAAAGGACAAAAGCTGATCCGCCCGATGATTGTTGTCGTCTCGGCGG
Organism: Enterobacter cloacae complex sp. 6730903; assembly: GCF_048283985.1. Lineage (NCBI taxonomy): Bacteria > Pseudomonadati > Pseudomonadota > Gammaproteobacteria > Enterobacterales > Enterobacteriaceae > Enterobacter > Enterobacter cloacae complex sp. 6730903. The sequence goes on from NZ_JBLVXX010000001.1 coordinate 188,644, forward strand.
TGATGAGCGCCAAACTTCTTTATGACAGCCATGGACAGGAGATCCTCACCTGGTTGGGGATGAACTAATGAACAGTACGCATAAATATGAACAGCTGATTGAGATCTTCGATAGCTGTTTTGCTGATGATTTTAATACCCGTCTGATTAAAGGCGACGACGAACCGATCTATCTTCCAGCTGATGACGAGGTTCCGTATAACCGCATCATCTTTGCCCACGGCTTTTACGCCAGCGGTTTGCACGAGATCTCGCACTGGTGCATCGCGGGGAAAGCGCGTCGCGAGCTGGTGGACTTCGGTTACTGGTACTGCCCGGACGGGCGCGACGCCGCCACCCAGGGGCAGTTCGAAGATGTGGAGGTGAAACCTCAGGCGCTGGAATGGCTGTTCTGCGTAGCGGCGGGTTTCCCGTTCAACGTAAGTTGTGACAATCTCGAAGGCGACTTCGAGCCAGACCGTATCGTCTTCCAGCGCCGCGTTCATGCGCAGGTGATGGAATATCTTGAGAAAGGCATCCCGGCACGTCCGGCACGCCTGATCGAGGCTTTACAGAATTATTACCACACGCCGGAGATCACGGCGGAATGCTTCCCGTGGCCGGAAGATCTTTAACAGAGGAAAGAAGATGATCGCAGAATTTGAATCACGCATTCTGGCGTTAATTGATGACATGGTGGAACACGCCAGTGATGATGAGCTGTTCGCCAGCGGTTATCTGCGTGGTCACCTGACGCTGGCGGTAGCCGCGCTGGAAGCCGGGGACGATCACTCTGCCGACGCCGTTCACGCGGAAGTCACTCGCAGCCTGGAAAACGCTATTCAGGCCGGGGAACTCTCTCCGCGCGACCAGTCTTTAGTGCTGGGCATGTGGGACAATTTGTTCCAGCAGGCTAAACGCTAAGCCGCCGCCTTCTCTTCCCTCTCCCCTTTGGGGAGAGGGTCAGGGTGAGGGGATTCGACCGCACCCTACTTGACCATTTTCCCCTTCAGCAATTTCCGCACCCACAGTCGGTTTGGATTCAGCCCCGCGAGCGTAACTCTGTCCAGCGGAACCGGCTCGTCGCTCATTTGCGCGGCTAACGCTTCAGCCAGCAGCGGCGCGGAGCATAATCCCCGCGAGCCTAAGCCACCCAGCATAAACAGCTCGGGGTGAACGGGCGCACTTACCGCCGTTTCTTTGTTGTCTGCAAGATCCTGATAGACTTCAAGCGTGGCGTCATAGTCCGGCACGTTTCCCGCCATCGGCAGGTGATCGCGGGTCGCGCAGCGTACGCCGCAGCGCGCCTGACCCTCACCAACATCCACTTCTTTTGCCCACGACGCATTCGGGAAACAGTCGACCAGGCGCTGGCGGTTTTGCTGCTGATCCGCTTCGCTGTACTGCATATCTGTTTCACCGCGATGGTAGCTGGCGCCGATGCAGTGATGGCCGTTGGACGGATTTTGCGGCGTCAGGTAGCCGTCGTAACACAGCACCTGACGCAGTTTGCTCAGTTGGGGGGCGGCAGGAATATGGCTTACCTGGCCGCCGACCGGATAAACCGGCAATGACGCTGTCTGGGTAAACTGGCTGATATGATGCCCGTTGGCCAGCACAACGCTGGCATGCTGCGCCTCTTTGCCGTCAGCGAAACGCAGTTTCCAGTGCGTAGTGCGACTTAACGATTGAACCTTATGGGCATAATGCACTGTCAACCCACGCGACTGCCCGAGGGCTATCGCCGCAGAAGTCAGTTCAGCCGGACACAGCCAGCCGCCGAGTGGATACTGAATACCCCCGCAGCCGGTGTCGACGCCAGCGGTCTCTGCAACCTGCTGCGCCGTGACGGCATGGGCGATGGCCTCCGGCAGACCCAGCGACAGCATTTGTGTGATTTTCTGCTGGCTTTTCTCATCCCAGCCGAGCTGCGTCACGCCGCACCAGTCGTGGTCGAACGCAACCGGCAGGCTATCGTAAAGGCGGCGAGCAAACGTAAACGCTGCCGGGAAGAACTGGAACAGTGCCGGATCGTGTGAACTTAATAAGGGATAAAGTGCGCCCTGGCGGTTGCCTGATGCGCCCGTCGCCGGCGCCTCGTCAGCGCAGTAGAGCGTCACCTGCCAGCCACGGTGTAGCAGCGCCAGAGAGAGCAGGGCGCTGGCGATCCCCCCGCCTACAATGGCGACCTCACGCGAGGTGCTGGCGCGACGGGCAAACCAGGGGGCCTGCGCCGGGATTGCCAGATCCTGTTCCATCACCCCGACCAGCATGTCGCGTTTGCGGCCAAAGCCTTTGGTTTTCCGCATGGTAAACCCCGCCTCCTGCAACCCACGGCGGACAAAGCCCGCCGAGGTGAAGGTGGCAAGCGTCGCGCCGGGACGTGCCAGCCGCGCCATGGCGCTGAACAGGTGCGGGCTCCACATGTCCGGATTTTTGGCGGGCGCAAAACCGTCCAGGAACCAGGCGTCCACCTTCTGATTCATGGAGTCATCAAGCTTATCGGTCAGGTCATTAATGTCGCCAAGCCACAGGTCGAGCGTGACGCGTCCGTCGTCCAGAATCAGACGATGACAGCCACCGATAGCCGGAGGCCACTGGGCCTGAAGCTGTTCCGCCCAGTGGGCAAGCTCCGGCCAGCGCTGATGGGCAAGCCGCAGATCGTGCGCGGTAAGCGGAAATTTTTCGAAACTGATGAAATGTAATCTTTGTAATGTAGCCTCGGGGTGTGCAGCGCGAAACTGGTCGAACGCCTGCCAGAGGGTCAGAAAATTCAGCCCGGTGCCGAAACCGCTCTCCGCTACGACAAACAGGCTGCGCGGATGGTCAGGGAAGCGGGTGCTGAGATGATTTCCTTCGAGGAAGACATAGCGCGTCTCTTCCAGTCCGTTATCATTAGAAAAGTAGACGTCATCAAAATCTCGGGAAACAGGTGTACCCTCAGCGTTGAATTCGAGGTTGGCAGGTTGTATGGCGTTTTGTTTCACGTAAGTTACTCGTCTGACAGGCAGTGGCACGATCTTAGCGATGTGAGCCCATCGGTGCAAATTTCCACAGAAAATCGCTGATCGGACTTGTTCGGCGTACAAGTGTACGCTATTGTGCGACTCGAAACTTTTTATAGTGCGACTTACAGAGGTATTGAATGAAACGTGCAGTGATTACTGGCCTGGGCATCGTTTCCAGCATCGGTAATAACCAGCAGGAAGTCCTGGCATCTCTGCGTGAAGGACGCTCCGGGATCACTTTCTCTGAAGAGTTTAAAGATTCTGGAATGCGTAGCCACGTATGGGGTAACGTTAAACTGGACACCACCGGTTTAATTGACCGTAAAGTGGTTCGTTTCATGAACGATGCCTCTATCTACGCCTATCTTTCCATGCAGGAAGCGATCAAGGATTCTGGTCTGAGCGAAGACGTTTACCAGAACAACCCACGCGTGGGTCTGATTGCAGGCTCCGGCGGCTCCTCTAAAGCTCAGGTGTTCGGTGCTGACGCCATGCGTAGCCCGCGCGGCCTGAAAGCGGTCGGTCCATACGTTGTGACCAAAGCCATGGGTTCAGCGGTTTCCGCGTGCCTGGCAACGCCGTTCAAAATCCACGGTGTGAACTACTCCATCAGCTCTGCATGTGCGACCTCCGCACACTGTATCGGTAATGCGGTTGAGCAGATCCAGCTGGGCAAACAGGACATCGTATTTGCTGGCGGCGGCGAAGAGCTGGGCTGGGAAATGGCCTGTGAGTTCGACGCGATGGGCGCACTGTCCACCAAATACAACGAAACGCCAGACAAAGCGTCCCGTACTTATGACGCACACCGCGACGGTTTTGTTATCGCTGGCGGCGGCGGTATGGTTGCGGTTGAAGAGCTGGAACACGCGCTGGCGCGTGGCGCGCACATCTACGCTGAGATCGTGGGCTACGGCGCAACGTCTGACGGCGCTGACATGGTTGCTCCATCCGGTGAAGGCGCGGTGCGCTGCATGAAGATGGCGATGCACGGCGTTGATACCCCAATCGACTACCTGAACTCCCACGGCACCTCAACGCCGGTAGGCGACGTGAAAGAGCTGGGTGCGATCCGTGAAGTGTTCGGCGACAACAGCCCGGCTATCTCTGCAACCAAAGCCATGACCGGTCACTCTCTGGGTGCGGCGGGCGTGCAGGAAGCGATCTACTCTCTGCTGATGCTGGAAAACGGCTTTATCGCGCCAAGCATCAACATCGAAGAGATGGACGAGCAGGCGGCTGGCCTGAACATCGTGACTGAAACCACCGAACGTGAGCTGACGACCGTTATGTCCAACAGCTTCGGTTTCGGCGGCACCAACGCCACGCTGGTGATGCGTAAGCTGAAAGCGTAAGCGTTTGAAGGTATAGTAGAAGGGAGCCGCGCGGCTCCCTTTTTTTATGCCTGAACACGGAGTTATGCATGAAGGCTGTTACCCCTGAGAAGAGCGCTCCTTCCGGGAACCTTTCCCTTTTCCGCATCGCCTTTGCGGTGTTTCTGACCTATATGACCGTTGGCCTGCCGCTGCCGGTGATCCCCTTGTTTGTTCACCAGGAGCTGGGCTATGGCAACACCATGGTCGGTATTGCGGTGGGCATTCAGTTTTTAGCGACGGTATTAACCCGGGGCTACGCCGGTCGCCTGGCGGATCAGCACGGCGCAAAACGCTCGGCGTTGCAGGGCATGTTTGCCTGCGGGCTGGCGGGGGGAGCCTGGCTGCTGGCGGCGCTGTTGCCGATAGATGCAGCGTATAAATTCGCGCTGCTGGTGGCAGGGCGCCTGATCCTCGGCTTTGGCGAAAGCCAGCTGCTGACCGGCACCCTGACCTGGGGAATGGGGCTGGTGGGACCTGCGCGTTCCGGAAAAGTGATGTCCTGGAACGGGATGGCGATTTACGGCGCGCTGGCGGCAGGCGCACCGCTGGGGCTGCTGATCCACAGCCAGTTTGGTTTTGCGGCGCTGGCAGGCACTACCATGGTATTGCCGCTGCTGGCGTGGGCGTTTAACGGTTCGGTGCGTAAGGTGCCTGCCCATAAAGGCGAGCGTCCTTCGCTGTGGAGCGTGGTGGGGCAAATCTGGCAGCCGGGGCTTGGGCTGGCGCTTCAGGGGGTGGGCTTCGCGGTTATTGGTACCTTTGTCTCCCTCTATTTCATGAGCCGCGGCTGGGCGATGGCGGGCTTTACGCTGACGGCCTTTGGCGGCGCGTTTGTATTGATGCGCGTGCTGTTTGGCTGGATGCCGGATCGCTTTGGCGGCGTGAAGGTGGCCGTGGCGTCACTTGTCATTGAGACCGTGGGTCTGGTACTGCTCTGGCAGGCGCCGTCCGCATCCGTTGCGCTGCTGGGTGCGGCGTTAACCGGCTGCGGCTGCTCGCTGATCTTCCCGGCGCTTGGCGTTGAAGTGGTGAAGCGCGTGGCTCCGCAGGTGCGCGGCACGGCGCTGGGCGGCTATGCGGCGTTTCAGGATATCTCTTACGGCATCACCGGGCCGCTGGCGGGGCTGCTTGCAACGTCGTTTGGCTATCCTTCCGTATTTCTCGCCGGTGCAGTTTCTGCGGTGGTGGGGATTGTGGTGACGCTGGTGGCGTTTCGCAGGTCGTAGTTTTTTGCCCGGTGGCGGCTTCGCCTTACCCGGCCTACAACCGCGCGAACCGTAGGCCGGGTAAGGCGAAGCCGCCACCCGGCAGTTTTAAGCCACCAGCCAGAAAATCGCTAGCGCAATCACCAACGCGATAAACATCAATCCCGGACGGGCAGAAAGCGTTTTGAACGTATCAACTACGGGGGCAAACAGCGGGTTGTAGATCGGCTGAATGTTTCTTACCTCCGGCACGCCGGCTTCCCGCTCGGCGCGGCGAACGAAGATCTGATTGAGCACATCCTGCACCTGCGCGGTGGTCAGCACCGTTTGCGGCGTAGCCTGCCAGCTCTGCTGAGCGTAATCCCGAATCAGATCGAACTCGTGCGGTTCCAGCGGTTGTTTCAGCGCCGCCTGTACGCTGTGCAGGGTAGGGGCACTCTGGGAGCTGAGCGTCTGACGCGCCTGGAGCCAGGTGACCAGATGGGTAAACTGTTTTGCCGGGATCATCTCGCCCGCTTTCACACCGGAAAGTTCCAGCATGGATTGCCAGATAAGCTTTGTGGGTTCGCCGGTAGCGGCAGCCAGCTTAGTGACCATCTGCTTGAGCGTATTATGCTCCGCAGGCTGCAATGGCCGTTCTGTAGACGGGCGCTGTTGCGGCTGCGGGATAGAAAGCTGATTGCTTTGCAGCAGGGTCAACACGGTTTTCAGCTGTTCCGGCGAAAGCTGGCTCAGGGCGGTATGACCGTACTGTTGACGGATAAAATCACTCACCGCCTGACGATTATTCCCCTGGCCCAACAGCTCGGTCAGCTGCGAGATAATCTGGCGGGTAGTATGTTGCTGCTGTGCGCTGGTAAGACGCTGGTTCAGGTTTTGTTCGGCGGCAGGGAAATGGCGCGACTGTAGCGGCGCATCGTTTCTGACGCCCAAATCGTGCTTAACGCCGGCCCACACCTCTGCGTTTTGCTGTGAGGTTAACGCAATAAGACGCGTGATCAGACGCTCCAGTACGGTGCGTTGCTGCGTGGAGAGCGGTTGTTCGCCTGGCGTGTTGGGCGTTACGGGGCCTTCACCCGGAGGGCGCGGAGGCGTACCTGAAATGGGCTGCATCGTCAAAAATCCTTAAAGTCAAACTCTGCGTAACCGGGCGGAGATATATGCCCGGCGGCGAGATTATGGCACACTTGGCAGGTTTACTTCCTCTCAAACAGGTACTCAGACGTGAAAATCCTCGTTGATGAAAATATGCCTTACGCCCGTGAGCTGTTCAGCCGCCTGGGTGAGGTTAAGGCTGTCCCTGGTCGCCCGATTCCGGTCAGCGAACTGGACGATGCAGACGCCCTGATGGTGCGTTCGGTGACCAAAGTAAATGAGGCGCTGCTCACCGGCAAAGGGGTTAAATTTGTCGGGACGGCAACGGCCGGGACCGATCATGTGGATGACCAGTGGCTTAAGCAGGCGGCGATTGGTTTTTCCGCGGCGCCAGGCTGTAACGCTATTGCCGTTGTGGAATATGTTTTCTCCTCGCTATTGATGCTGGCCGAGCGCGATGGTTTTGCGCTGAAAGACCGCACCGTCGGGATTGTGGGGGTGGGCAACGTGGGCGGACGTCTGCAAAAGCGTCTGGAAGCCTGGGGTATCCGCACCCTGCTGTGCGATCCGCCGCGTAAGGATAACGGCGATGACGGGGATTTCCGCTCGCTGGATGAGCTGGTCGACGAGTGCGACGTCATCACCTTCCATACGCCGCTCTTTAAAGAGGGGCCGTACAAGACTCTGCACCTGGCCGACGAAAAGCTGATCCGCCGTCTGAAGGCTGGCACTATTCTGATAAATGCCTGCCGGGGACCGGTGGTGGATAACGCGGCGCTGCTGGCATGTCTCGACGAAGGACAAGATCTTAGCGTCGTGCTCGACGTCTGGGAGCCAGAGCCGGATCTTAACGTCGCATTGCTGAATAAGGTGGACGTGGGTACCGCACATATCGCGGGTTATACCCTTGAAGGCAAAGCGCGTGGCACAACCCAGGTGTTTGAGGCTTACAGCGCCTTCATCGGCCATCCGCAGCAGGTGGCGCTGGATACGCTGCTGCCCGCCCCGGAATTTGGTCGCATTACCCTTCATGGCCCGCTGGATGAGGCAACGCTGAAAAGACTGGTGCATTTGGTGTATGATGTGCGCCGCGATGACGCGCTGCTGCGTAAAGTGGCGGGTATTTCGGGTGAGTTTGACAAGCTGCGCAAAAATTACCTTGAGCGCCGCGAGTGGTCTTCCCTGTATGTCATGTGCGATGACGCGTCAGCGGCGGGGCTGCTGCATGAACTGGGATTTAACGCCGTTCACCACCCGGCACGTTAATGTCTTCTTAATGCTCCCTGTCGGATACTCCGGCAGGGACGCTTTTTTATTTCTGGAGTAAACCACCATGTCTGAAGGCTGGAACATTGCCATTTTGGGTGCCACTGGCGCCGTGGGCGAAGCCCTGCTTGAAACCCTTGCTGAGCGTCAGTTCCCGGTGGGTGAGATTTACGCACTGGCGCGTACCGACAGCGCAGGAGAACATCTGCGTTTCGGCGGCAAATCCGTGATGGTGCAGGATGCCGCCGCGTTTGACTGGACGCAGGCTCAGCTGGCGTTTTTTGCCGCAGGGGCGGAAGCCACGGCGTCTTACATTGAAGAAGCGACCAGTTCAGGCTGTCTGGTGATCGACCTGAGCGGCCTGTTCTCCCTGGAGCCGGATGTGCCGCTGGTGGTGCCGGACGTTAACCCGTTTGTGCTGGCTGACTACCGCAACCGCAACATCATTGCAGTACCGAACAGCCTCACCAGCCAGCTGCTGACCGCGCTTAAGCCGCTGATCGACGACGGTGGCCTGTCGCGTATTTCCGTGACCAGCCTGCTGTCAGCCTCCGCTAACGGTAAAAAAGCCGTAGACGCACTGGCAGGGCAGAGCGCGAAGCTGCTGAACGGTATCCCGATCGACGAAGATGATTTCTTTGGCCGCCAGCTGGCGTTCAACATGCTGCCGCTGCTGCCGGATCGTGAAGGTTCGGTGCGGGAAGAGCGTCGTATCGTCGATGAAGCACGCAAAATTTTGCAGGATGACGGGCTGATGATCTCCGCGAATGTCGTGCAGTCTCCGGTCTTTTACGGCCACGCGCAGATGGTCGGGTTTGAAGCCCTGCGTCCGCTGGCGGCTGAAGAAGCCCGCGACGCGTTTGGCCGCGGAGAGGACATTGTCCTGTCCGAAGAGAGCGAATTCCCGACGCAGGTGGGCGACGCCACCGGCAGCGCGCATCTCTCTGTGGGCTGTGTGCGTAACGATTACGGTATGCCTGAGCAGGTGCAGTTCTGGTCCGTTGCCGACAACGTGCGTTTTGGCGGCGCGCTGATGGCGGTCAAAATCGCGGAAAAACTGGTGCAGGAGTATCTGTACTGATGTCAGATGTGGAACAAAAGCCGGTCCACAGAATTGCCCTCGGCATTGAGTACGATGGCAGTAAATACTATGGCTGGCAGCGTCAGAATGAGGTGCGCAGCGTCCAGGAGAAGCTGGAGAAAGCGCTCTCTCAGGTAGCGAATGAACCGATAAGCGTCTTCTGTGCGGGCCGCACCGATGCCGGCGTTCACGGCACGGGGCAGGTGGTGCATTTTGACACCACCGCCGTGCGCAAAGACGCGGCCTGGACGCTGGGTGTAAATGCGAATTTACCTGGTGACATTGCCGTGCGTTGGGTGAAAGCTGTGCCGGATGATTTTCACGCGCGTTTCAGCGCGACGGCGCGGCGCTACCGTTATGTCATCTACAACCAGCGCCTGCGTCCGGCGGTGTTAAGCCAGGGCGTGACGCATTTTTATGAACCGCTGGATGCAGAACGTATGCAGCGTGCGGCGCAGTGTCTGATTGGAGAAAATGATTTTACGTCGTTTCGTGCGGTGCAGTGTCAGTCCCGTACGCCGTGGCGTAACGTCATGCACATTAACGTCAGTCGTTATGGCGCGTATGTGGTGGTGGATATCAAAGCCAATGCCTTTGTACATCATATGGTGCGGAATATTGTAGGCAGCCTGATGGAAGTGGGCGCCGGACACCAGCCGGAGAGCTGGATTGCAGAACTGCTGGCAGCGAAGGACAGAACGCTTGCGGCAGCAACGGCGAAAGCGGAAGGTCTGTATCTGGTTTCGGTGGATTATCCGGACCGGTTCGACCTGCCAAAACCGCCAATGGGCCCGCTGTTTTTAGCGGACTAAACAAAGGTGCAATTAGGGCTTAGACAATATGGACGTAATACGTTTTCTGATTGATTTCATCCTGCATATTGATGTTCACCTGGCGGAGCTGGTCGCGCAGTACGGCGTCTGGGTGTACGCCATTCTGTTCCTCATTCTGTTCTGTGAAACCGGCCTTGTGGTTACGCCGTTCCTGCCGGGAGATTCACTGCTGTTCGTGGCGGGCGCGTTATCCGCACTGCCAACGAATGACCTGAATGTCCATCTGATGGTGGTCCTGATGATCATCGCCGCGATTGTTGGTGATGCGGTCAACTACACCATCGGGCGGGTGTTTGGCGAGCGGTTGTTCAGTAATCCGGACTCGAAGATTTTCCGCCGCAGTTATTTAGATAAGACCCATGCGTTCTATGAGCGCCATGGCGGTAAGACCATTATCCTTGCCCGTTTTGTGCCTATTGTGCGTACATTTGCACCGTTTGTAGCGGGAATGGGTCACATGTCCTATCGTCATTTTGCAATGTATAACGTGGTGGGCGCACTGCTGTGGGTACTGCTGTTTACCTATGCGGGCTACCTGTTTGGCGATCTGCCTGTGGTTCAGGAAAATCTTAAGTTACTGATAGTAGCGATTATTGTGCTTTCCGTGCTGCCGGGTGTGATCGAAATCATTCGTCACAAACGCGCGGCGGCAAAACAAGCGAAGTAAATGCACGCTGGCGGTTCGACCACTTTTTTATCCAAAGTTTCGGGCTGTTATGTTTTAATGTGCAACATTCATGGTCTGTTGGAGGCAAAAATGGCATTATTCGCCTCTTACAGCAAAACTGGCATACGACCAGGTTCAGGCAGAAAGGTTATCAATGAGCTGGATTGAACGAATTAAAAGCAACATTACCCCAACGCGTAAAGCGAGCATTCCTGAAGGGGTATGGACGAAGTGTGATAGCTGCGGCCAGGTTCTGTATCGCGCAGAGCTGGAACGCAATCTTGAGGTGTGTCCGAAGTGTGACCACCATATGCGTATGTCGGCGCGTAACCGCCTGCATAGCCTGCTGGACGAAGGTTCTCTGGTAGAACTGGGCAGCGAACTGGAGCCAAAAGATGTGCTTAAGTTCCGCGACTCCAAAAAATACAAAGATCGTCTGGCCTCTGCGCAGAAAGAGACCGGCGAGAAAGACGCGCTGATCGTCATGAAAGGCACCCTGCATGAGATGCCGGTGGTTGCCGCCGCGTTTGAGTTCTCCTTTATGGGCGGCTCAATGGGCTCTGTGGTTGGCGCGCGTTTCGTGCGTGCCGTTGAGCAGGCGCTGGAAGACAACTGCCCGCTGATCTGCTTCTCCGCCTCCGGTGGCGCACGTATGCAGGAAGCGCTGATGTCCCTGATGCAGATGGCGAAAACCTCTGCGGCGCTGGCGAAAATGCAGGAGCGCGGTCTGCCGTACATCTCGGTACTGACCGACCCAACCATGGGCGGCGTTTCTGCAAGCTTCGCGATGCTGGGCGACCTGAACATCGCTGAGCCAAAAGCGCTGATCGGCTTTGCCGGTCCTCGCGTTATCGAGCAAACCGTACGTGAGAAACTGCCGCCGGGCTTCCAGCGCAGTGAGTTCCTCATTGAGAAGGGCGCCATCGACATGATCGTCCGCCGTCCGGAAATGCGCCTGAAACTGGCCAGCATTCTGGCGAAGCTGATGAATCTGCCGACGCCGAACCCGGATGAACCGCGCGAAGGCGTGGTGGTACCGGATCAGGAACCCGAGGCCTGATAACTGAAAAGGGCAGGGCCGAATGGCGCTGCCCTTTTGCTTTCTAAACCGTTAATGACAACCGGGCATCATGGAAAATAAAAGCATTCCTCAAGCCACGTCGCCCCTGGCCGCGTGGCTTTCTTATCTGGAAAACCTGCACAGTAAAACTATCGACATGGGCCTTGAGCGCGTAAGCCAGGTTGCCGCGCGTCTTGACGTGCTGAAACCCGCGCCTTTCGTGTTTACCGTCGCCGGGACTAACGGTAAAGGCACTACCTGCCGCACGCTGGAATCTGTCCTGATGGCGGCGGGGTACAAGGTTGGCGTTTACAGCTCGCCGCATCTGGTGCGCTATACCGAGCGCGTGCGGGTGCAAAACACCGAGCTGGCGGAATCGGCCCATACGGCGTCGTTTGCCGCTATCGAAGCGGCGCGCGGCGAAACCTCATTAACCTATTTCGAATACGGCACCCTGTCGGCGCTGTGGCTGTTTAAGCAGGCGCAGCTGGACGTGGTGATCCTGGAAGTGGGGCTGGGTGGGCGTCTGGATGCTACCAATATGGTGGATGCGGATGTCGCCGTCGTCACCAGCATCGCGCTGGATCACACCGACTGGCTGGGCCCGGACCGCGAGAGCATTGGCCGTGAGAAGGCCGGTATTTTCCGGGCCAATAAGCCTGCCGTGGTAGGCGAACCGGACATGCCGCATACCATTGCTGAGGTAGCGAAAGAGAAGGGCGCTCGTCTGCTGCGTCGCGGCGTGGACTGGCAGTATGAGGTGCAGGACAACGGCTGGCGCTTCAGCGATGCGCAGGGCGTGCTGGAGAATCTGCCGCTGCCGCAGGTGCCACAGCCTAACGCGGCGACTGCGCTGGCAGCCCTGCGCGCCAGCGGATTAGCGGTAAGCGAGCAGGCGATCCGCGATGGCATTCAGAACGCACTGTTACCGGGACGTTTTCAGATTGTGAGTGAGTCGCCGCGTCTGATTCTGGATGTTGCACATAATCCGCATGCGGCGGCGTACCTCGCAGGACGTCTCAAATCGTTACCAAAAACCGGGCGCGTGCTGGCGGTTATCGGTATGCTTCATGATAAAGATATCGGCGGCACGCTGGCCTGCATGGAGAGTGTGGTCGATAGCTGGTATTGTGCTCCTCTGGAAGGGCCGCGCGGCGCGACTGCTGAGCAGTTGATGGAACATCTCGGCAAAGGCGAAATCTACAGCAGTGTGGTTTCGGCCTGGCGTGCCGCGATGGCGGAGGCTAAACCAGAAGATACCGTGCTGGTGTGTGGGTCATTCCACACGGTGGCACATGTCATGGAAGTGATGGACGCGGGGAGAACCGGTGGCGAGTAAGTTTCAGAACCGTTTAACAGGAACCATTGTGCTGGTCGCGCTCGGGGTGATTATTCTCCCGGGACTGCTCGACGGGCAAAAAAAGCATTACCAGGATGAATTTGCGGCCATTCCGCTGGTACCCAAACCGGGCGATCGCGATGAGCCCGATATGCTGCCAGCGGCAACGCAGGCGCTGCCTGCCCAGCCGCCAGAAGGCGCAGCGGAAGAGGTGCGCGCAGGTGATGCAGCCGCGCCGTCGCTCGATCCTTCGCGTCTGGCGACGAACAATAACATCGAGATTGATCCGGTGCCGGTAGAACAGCCTAAGCCTGTTGAGAAGCCGAAACCGGTGGAGAAGCCGCAGCCGAAACCGCAGCGGGATAAAGCGGCCGAGCAACTGGCAGCCGCCTCAGAAACGCCACCGCCGGCAAAACAGGACGCGGCCCCTACCGGAAAAGCCTATGTTGTTCAGCTCGGTGCATTGAAAAATGCAGATAAGGTCAATGAGATCGTGAGTAAACTGCGCGGCGCGGGATACCGTGTTTATACTTCACCCACCACGCCGGTACAGGGTAAAATTACCCGTATCCTCGTGGGGCCGGATGCGTCTAAAGATAAGCTCAAAGGTTCGCTTGGCGAGCTGAAGCAAATCTCCGGCCTGAGCGGTGTGGTGATGAACTACAGCGCCAACTGATAGAAATTATCCCCTCACCCTGACCCTCTCCCCAGAGGGGCGAGGGGACGGTTTGCTCCCTCTCCATTGAGGGAGAGGGCCGGGATGAGGGGGAGGCAGACGTTCACAGAAACGTCAAAGTTGCGGGGGCGTTGAGCATTTTTTCAGCGCCTTTTTTATTTACGCGTGGGAAGGAAATCCCTACGCAAACGTTTTCTTTTTCTGTTAGAATTCGCCCCGAACTGGATGACAGGGCGTTAAATCGTGGGACACATATGGTCTGGATTGATTACGCCATCATTGCGGTGATTGGTTTTTCCTGTCTGGTTAGCCTGATCCGTGGCTTTGTTCGTGAAGCGTTATCGCTGGTAACCTGGGGTTGTGCTTTCTTTGTTGCCAGTCATTACTACACTTACCTGTCTGTCTGGTTCACGGGCTTTGAAGATGAACTGGTCCGAAACGGAATCGCCATCGCGGTGCTGTTTATCGCGACGCTGATTGTCGGCGCTATCGTCAATTACGTGATAGGCCAGCTGGTCGAGAAAACCGGTCTGTCAGGAACGGACAGGGTGCTCGGGATCTGTTTCGGCGCGTTGCGAGGCGTGCTCATTGTGGCCGCGATCCTGTTCTTCCTGGATACCTTTACCGGGTTCTCCAAAAGTGAAGACTGGCAAAAATCGCAGCTCATTCCGGAGTTCAGCTTCATCATCAGATGGTTCTTTGACTATCTGCAAAGCTCGTCGAGTTTCTTGCCCAGGGCATAAACCCTGAGATGTGGCTTAACGAGGAAAAGACGAATGTGCGGTATTGTCGGTATCGCCGGTTTCATGCCGGTAAACCAGTCGATTTATGACGCGTTAACGGTGCTTCAGCACCGTGGGCAGGATGCTGCGGGTATCATCACCATTGATGCAAACAACTGCTTCCGTTTACGCAAGGCGAATGGCCTGGTAAACGATGTGTTTGAAGCCCGCCATATGCAGCGTCTGCAAGGTAATATGGGGATCGGTCACGTTCGTTATCCTACTGCTGGCAGTTCCAGCGCCTCTGAGGCTCAGCCTTTTTACGTTAACTCCCCGTATGGCATCACGCTTGCCCACAATGGCAATCTGACCAATGCCCACGAGCTGCGTAAAAAGCTGTTCGAAGAGAAACGTCGCCACATTAACACCACGTCTGATTCTGAAATCCTGCTCAATATCTTTGCCAGCGAACTGGATAACTTCCGCCATTATCCGCTGGAAGCAGACAACATTTTTGCCGCCGTTGCCGCGACTAACCGCCAGATCCGTGGCGCGTACGCTTGCGTAGCGATGATCATCGGTCACGGCATGGTGGCCTTCCGCGATCCAAACGGCATTCGCCCGCTGGTGCTCGGCAAACGAGACCTCGGCGATGGCCGTTCCGAGTACATGGTTGCCTCCGAAAGCGTGGCGCTGGACACTCTGGGCTTCGAATTCCTGCGTGATGTCGCGCCAGGCGAAGCGGTCTACATTACTGAGAAGGGCCAGCTGTTTACCCGTCAGTGCGCCGACAACCCGGTGAGCAACCCGTGCCTGTTCGAATACGTTTACTTCGCGCGTCCGGACTCATTCATCGACAAGATTTCCGTTTACAGCGCGCGCGTCAACATGGGGACGAAGCTGGGCGAGAAGATTGCCCGCGAGTGGGACGATCTCGACATCGACGTCGTGATCCCAATCCCTGAAACCTCCTGTGATATCGCGCTGGAAATTGCCCGTATTCTGGACAAGCCGTACCGTCAGGGCTTCGTAAAAAACCGCTACGTGGGCCGCACCTTTATCATGCCGGGCCAGCAGCTGCGTCGTAAGTCCGTACGTCGTAAGCTGAACGCTAACCGTGCCGAGTTCCGCGACAAGAACGTGCTGCTGGTGGACGACTCCATTGTGCGCGGCACGACGTCTGAGCAGATCATCGAGATGGCGCGTGAGGCCGGGGCGAAGAAAGTGTATCTCGCCTCCGCAGCGCCGGAAATTCGCTTCCCGAACGTGTATGGCATTGATATGCCAACCGCTAACGAGCTGATTGCTCACGGTCGTGAAGTAGACGAAATTCGGCAGATCATCGGTGCCGACGGCCTGATTTTCCAGGATCTGAACGATTTGATCGACGCGGTGCGCGCCGAGAACCCGGATATTCAGCAGTTCGAATGCTCGGTATTCAATGGGATCTACGTAACGAAAGACGTTGACCAGCAGTATCTCGACTATCTGGATTCGCTGCGTAACGACGATGCGAAAGCCGTCCAGCTGCAAAACGATCTCGAAAGCTTAGAGATGCACAACGAAGGTTGATGCGTATGCAGGTGAGGGCGCTCGCCCTCACTTGCAACTCCCCGTAAAATCCTGCACAGTCTGCCCTGAAATCAGCAAGGGCGAAAATCATGAAACGACTCATTGTAGGGATCAGCGGTGCCAGCGGCGCGATTTATGGCGTCCGGCTTTTACAGGTGCTGCGTGACGTTGCAGGCGTAGAAACCCATCTGGTGATGAGCCAGGCGGCGCGTCAGACCCTCTCTCTTGAAACCGATCTCTCCCTGCGCGACGTTCAGGCCCTGGCTGACGTTGTCCACGATGCCCGCGATATCGCCGCCAGCATCTCTTCGGGCTCGTTTAAAACGGCCGGCATGGTTATTTTGCCCTGTTCGATTAAAACCCTTTCCGGCATTGTAAACAGCTATACCGACACGCTGGTGACGCGTGCAGCGGATGTGGTGCTGAAAGAGCGTCGTCCTCTGGTGCTCTGCGTGCGGGAAACGCCGCTGCATCTGGGACATCTGCGTTTAATGACGCAGGCAGCCGAACTGGGGGCCGTGATTATGCCGCCGGTCCCCGCGTTCTATCATCGTCCGCAAACGCTGGACGATGTCATCAACCAGACCGTTAACCGCGTACTGGATCAGTTCGATATCGACCTGCCGGAAGATCTCTTTACCCGCTGGCAGGGGGCGTGAAGCTGTGCACAAACAAGGTGCATGAAAAGACAATTTGCCCTGTTTCAGGGCAAAACTGCAACCGCGATCATATCCTCGACATTTAATTCGCTTTTTCCCTTTTTCTCTTTCCGGTTCGTTCGGCAGACCTGCTATCTTTCACCATTAAGGCAGTATCGCAACGTTTTATTAACATATTTAACGTCGTAGTTTTAACCCGACGACAATGTGGCATAAGACCTGCAAGAGCAGCCTGCAACACAACACACAACATAAACCATAATAAAATCACGGTTCTTGAGGGTAAATGTATGAAGAAGACGGTTCTGGCTCTGTCTTTGCTCGTGGGCTTGAGTGCAGCAGCAAGTAGCTATGCAGCGCTTCCACAGACAGTTCGTATCGGTACAGACGCAACCTACGCGCCATTCTCCTCCAAGGATGCGAAAGGCGATTTCGTGGGGTTTGATATCGATCTGGGAAATGAGATGTGCAAACGCATGGAAGTGAAATGCACATGGGTGGGCAGTGACTTTGACGCGCTGATCCCGTCGCTGAAAGCCAAGAAAATTGATGCCATTATCTCTTCTCTCTCCATCACGGAAAAACGTCAGCAGGAGATCGCCTTCTCTGAGAAGCTCTACGCTGCCGACTCACGTCTGATTGCCGCGAAAGGCTCGCCAATCCAGCCGACCATCGACTCGCTGAAAGGCAAACATGTTGGCGTGCTTCAGGGCTCGACCCAGGAAGGTTACGCCAATGCTAACTGGCGCGAGAAGGGCGTCGATGTGGTGGCTTACCAGAACCAGGATCTGATCTACTCTGACCTGGCGGCAGGCCGTCTGGATGCCGCGTTTCAGGATGAAGTCGCCGCGAGCGAAGGCTTCCTGAAACAGCCTGCGGGTAAAGAGTACGCCTTTGCTGGCCCGTCGGTAAAAGACAAAAAATACTTTGGCGACGGTACCGGTATTGGCCTGCGTAAGGATGATACCGAGCTGAAAGCCGCCTTCGACAAAGCGTTTAATGAGCTGCGTAAAGACGGTACCTACGACAAACTGGCGAAGAAATACTTCGATTTCAACGTCTACGGTGATTAATGCCTGAATGAGATGCACTGAAGTGGTGCATCCCGGCAGGGTTATGTTCCAGTATGGTGCAATGCATGCACCATACTGGATCGCTGTGTGCATAGTTAAGCATTTAAAATGCAAAAATTCCCGTTCAAAGGCATTAATCTTTGCCTGAATGAGGGGATTAATGGCACATTAACAACACCCCGTCGTCGTAAAAATCTCGTATTAAGACAGTTTGTTGAGGACAGATATGAAAAAACTGGTGTTGTCACTTTCTATGGTACTGGCTTTTTCCAGCGCCACCGCGGCATTCGCAGCAATTCCGCAGAAAATTCGTATTGGAACTGACCCAACCTATGCACCTTTCGAATCGAAGAATGCGAAGGGGGAACTGGTCGGTTTTGACATCGATCTGGCTAACGAGCTGTGCAAACGCATTAAAGCGCAATGTACCTACGTTGAAAACCCGCTGGATGCGCTGATCCCGTCCCTGAAAGCGAAGAAAATTGACGTGATCATGTCCTCCCTGTCCATCACAGAGAAACGTCAGCAGGAGATTGCCTTTACGGACAAACTCTACGCGGCAGATTCCCGTCTGGTGGTGGCGAAATCCTCTGACATTCAGCCAACCCTTGAATCTCTGAAAGGCAAACGCGTGGGCGTGTTGCAGGGTACGACGCAGGAAACCTACGGCAACGAGCACTGGGCGCCAAAGGGGATTGAAATTGTCTCTTACCAGGGCCAGGAAAACATCTACGCAGACCTCACGGCAGGCCGTATTGACGCGGCATTCCAGGATGAAGTGGCGGCAAGCGAAGGCTTCCTGAAACAGCCTGTGGGTAAAGATTACAAGTTCGGCGGTCCGTCCATTAAGGACGAAAAACTCTTTGGCGTCGGTACCGGTATGGGACTGCGTAAAGAAGACAACGAACTGCGTGAAGCCCTGAACAAAGCGTTCGCCGAGATGCGCGCGGACGGCACCTATGACAAGCTGGCTAAAAAGTACTTCGATTTTAACGTTTACGGCGGCTAATCGCCCCGTCTGATAACGTGCGGCCCCTCCCGTTGCGGGAGGGGAAAAGACACGGTTCCACCACTCACGAGACGACAGGGCACGCGGTATGCTGTACGGATTTTCTGGCGTTATTTTACAGGGCGCGCTTGTCACCCTTGAGCTGGCTATCAGCTCCGTGGTGCTGGCGGTGCTGATAGGCCTGGCGGGCGCGGGGGCAAAATTATCCGCCAACAGACCGCTGGCGCTGATATTTGAAGGCTATACCACGCTGATTCGCGGCGTGCCTGACCTGGTGCTGATGCTGCTGATCTTTTACGGCCTGCAAATCGCACTTAACGGCGTGACGGATGCCATCGGCATGGAGCAGATCGATATCGACCCGATGGTGGCCGGTATTATTACCCTTGGTTTTATCTACGGTGCCTATTTCACTGAGACTTTCCGCGGCGCTTACATGGCCGTGCCGAAAGGGCATATTGAAGCGGCGACCGCCTACGGTTTTACCTCCTCACAAACGTTTCGCCGGATCATGTTCCCGGCCATGATGCGCTACGCGCTGCCGGGCATCGGTAACAACTGGCAGGTTATTCTCAAGGCTACGGCGCTGGTCTCCCTGCTGGGTCTGGAAGATGTGGTGAAGGCCACGCAGCTGGCGGGTAAAAGCACCTGGGAACCGTTCTATTTTGCGGTGGTCTGCGGCGTAATTTATCTGGTCTTTACGACCGTCTCCAATGGTGTGCTGCTTCTGCTCGAACGTCGCTACTCCGTGGGTGTGAAGAGGGCTGACCTGTGATTGAGATTATTCAGGAGTACTGGAAATCCCTGCTGTGGACGGATGGCTACCGCTTTACTGGCGTGGCCATCACGCTGTGGCTGCTGATCTCCTCGGTGGTAATGGGCGGCATTCTGGCGGTGTTTCTTGCCATTGGCCGCGTGTCGAACAATAAATTTATCCAGTTCCCGATCTGGCTGTTCACCTACGTGTTTCGCGGTACGCCGCTGTACGTGCAGCTGCTGGTGTTCTATTCCGGGATGTACACGCTGGAGATCGTGAAAGGCACCGAGATGCTGAACGCGTTCTTCCGCAGCGGTCTGAACTGTACGGTGCTGGCGCTGACCCTCAATACCTGCGCCTATACTACCGAGATCTTCGCCGGGGCCATCCGGTCTGTGCCGCACGGTGAGATCGAGGCGGCGCGCGCGTACGGCTTCTCGTCCGTGAAGCTCTACCGCTGTATTATTCTGCCTTCGGCGCTGCGTATTGCGCTGCCGGCCTACAGCAACGAAGTGATTTTAATGCTGCATTCGACGGCACTGGCGTTTACCGCCACGGTACCGGATCTGTTAAAGATTGCCCGCGATATTAACTCTGCCACCTACCAGCCGTTTACGGCGTTTGGCATTGCGGCAGTGCTCTATTTGATCATTTCTTACGTCCTGATCAGCCTGTTCCGTAAGGCTGAAAAACGCTGGTTGCAGCATATAAAACCGTCGACGCACTGAGAATTTATGATGGCTGAGAACAAATTAAACGTAATTGATTTGCACAAGCGCTACGGCGAACATGAAGTGCTGAAAGGGGTGTCGCTGGAGGCTAACGCGGGCGACGTGATCAGTATTATCGGCTCATCAGGTTCGGGTAAAAGTACCTTCCTGCGCTGCATCAACTTCCTCGAAAAGCCGAGCGAAGGATCGATTGTGGTGAGCGGACAGAACATCAACATGGTCCGTGATAAAGACGGCCAGCTTAAAGTGGCGGATAAAAACCAGCTGCGCCTGCTGCGTACACGCCTGACGATGGTGTTCCAGCACTTCAACCTCTGGAGCCACATGACGGTGCTGGAGAACGTGATTGAAGCGCCGGTTCAGGTGCTCGGCTTAAGCAAGCAGGAAGCCCGCGAGCGTGCGGTCAAATACCTGGCGAAAGTGGGTATCGACGAGCGGCAGCAGATCAAATATCCGGTGCACCTGTCAGGGGGTCAGCAGCAGCGTGTTTCCATCGCCCGTGCGCTGGCGATGGAGCCGGAAGTGTTGCTGTTTGACGAACCGACTTCCGCGCTGGATCCTGAACTCGTTGGCGAAGTGCTGCGCATCATGCAGAAGCTGGCGGAAGAGGGCAAAACGATGGTGGTGGTGACGCACGAGATGGGCTTCGCCCGTAACGTTTCTAACCACGTTATCTTCCTGCATCAGGGGAAAATTGAAGAGCAGGGGCATCCGGACGAGGTGCTGGCGAACCCGCAAAGCCCGCGTTTGCAGCAGTTCCTGAAAGGCTCGTTGAAGTAGGTTTGGCCTTTCTCCCTCTCCCTGTGGGAGAGGGCCGGGGTGAGGGCATCAGGCCGCAGAGCCGCCCTATTGCCCGGTGGCGCTTCGGTATGAACCGGAAACATGGGTAACACTTTAGACCGGATACATGGGTAACAGTTATAACTGGCATAGAAGAGGAGACTCGCTATGCCCTGGACTGAGAC
>NZ_JBLVXX010000198.1:0-303 GCF_048283985.1 Enterobacter cloacae complex sp. 6730903
TTCGTCCAACTTTCGTTTCAACTGGGATTCCAAATCTTTAATCTGCTCAACAAGATAGTGATAATGCTGTTGTAATTTCAGCAATAACTGGCTGAGGTATAGAGGCAAACTATTGTCCTCAAGAAGGGTACTCAGTCGGCTAATAACGGCAGCTCCTCGTGGAACGCTGATGCCAAATTCCAGCAGAAAAGCATGCATCTGATTGGTTGTTTTTACCTTATCCTGAACCAAGGATTCACGGACACGATGCAGCGCACGCATTGCCTGCTGAGATTCAGTTCTGGGCTGTACAAAACGCATAGA
>NZ_JBLVXX010000199.1:0-303 GCF_048283985.1 Enterobacter cloacae complex sp. 6730903
CACACAGATTGTCTGATGAAAAGTAAATAGCAAGGCGTCTTGCGATTGAGACTGTACGTCCCCTTCGTCTAGAGGCCCAGGACACCGCCCTTTCACGGCGGTAACAGGGGTTCGAATCCCCTAGGGGACGCCACTTGCTGGTTCGTGAGTGAAAGTCACCTGCCGTCATATCTCAAAACTGACTTGCGAGTCATGTTTGAGATATTTGCTCTTTAAAAATCTGGATCAAGCTGAAAATTGAAACGACACACAGCTCATGTGTGTTCGAGTCTCTCAAATTTTCGCAATCAGAAGTGAAACATC
>NZ_JBLVXX010000200.1:0-302 GCF_048283985.1 Enterobacter cloacae complex sp. 6730903
ATGCGCTCAAAAATGCGCTCCGTATCGGGAGGCAGGGGGAAATTCGCGATCGCACGACAGAGGGGCAGCACTACCGAATCGCTGGGCTCAATTTATTGACTGCGGTGATCATTTACTGGAATACCGTCCATCTTGGTCATGCCGTCACGGAGCGGCGGAACGAAGGGTTGGATGTTCCCCCTGAATTTCTTCCCCACATATCCCCATTGGGCTGGGCGCACATTCTACTGACTGGCGAATATCTTTGGCCCAAGGAACCGAAAGCTTAGGGTGTCATTTCGCCCTCAGCCGGAACCGACCCC
>NZ_JBLVXX010000201.1:0-302 GCF_048283985.1 Enterobacter cloacae complex sp. 6730903
GTGCAGGCAAGCATGACTGTACACAAATTGTGGTTTTAGTTGGATCAATGCCTACCGCTAAATAGTCTAGAGCAACTTCTAAAATGTTACGGCGTACTTTATCTGGGTTATCGGCATTGTCTGTTAACGCTTGTGCATCTGCTAATAAGAGATGTTGATGATGGCTATCCTGTAGACCTACACGAGAACGCAAAGAACCGACAAAATGCCCGAGGTGAAGTTGTCCGGTTGGGCGGTCGCCTGTCAAAATAATTGGACGCTGATCAACATTACTCATTATTTATTCCACTATGGTATTGGCT